>JACPSI010000071.1 GCA_016193365.1 Ignavibacteriales bacterium | reverse complement strand
TCCCTTCCCTCCAGGCTATCGGAGGAGAGAACGGTCAAATGTTTTTTGAGGTCAGTTTGTGTGATCGATTCGTATCCCTCTTTCGCATCTGTTCGAATATTCTTCGTCTCAAAAAAGAAAACGAAAGCGGCAGTTGAAAGTGATATCAGAACGAGTTTCATAAAGCTCTTCCTCAATTTCACGTTATGTTTACGGTCTCAAAATGCCTCAAAGAATAACAAAAATGGGGTTGAAAATCAACGATCATGTCTGCAAAATTGTCTGCCCAAAACCTGTCAATACTTCAAACAAAACAAGAAATGTCATATGAAACCTGACATAATGTCTGGATATCTGTATTGGCATAGCTCTTGAGGGCAATAGAGACGAGTTCAACAAACACAAACATTCAAACACGATAACTTAAGGAGTGATAGCCATGTTAGTCCGATTCAATCAAGCAAATTCGTTTGACCGCCTTCTGGACAACTTTTTCCGGGGCGACATGCAGCCGAATGGTTTCTCGTACTGGACGCCGGCTGTCGATATAGCGGAACAGGAAAACGAGTACGTCGTGAAAGCAGAGCTTCCCGGCGTGAGCAAGGACGACGTTAAGATCACCGTCGAGTCGAACATACTGACGATCCACGGCGAGAAGAAGCAGGAAGCGACTGTGAAGGGAGATAACTACCAGCGTGTGGAACGCTCCTACGGCTCTTTTCAGAGGTCCTTCAAACTGCCGGAGACAGTAAAGACTGAAAAGATTGACGCAAGCTACAAGGACGGTGTCCTGACGATAACGCTCCCAAAAGCAGAGGAAGCGAAGCCGAAACAGATTGAAGTAAAAGTAAAGTAAGTTCAACCGGTTGTGCCACGGCTTTTCAGCCGACGGCTGATGCGCCTCTGGCGCAAAAGCCGTGGCACAAGCTCGTTTTTTTCTGTAAAACCTTTCGAAGGTCTTCTCTAAGCGAGAGAACCTTCGAAAGGTCTTGCAGTTTTTCGCGGCGACGCCGCATCATCTTAACAAAAGGAGTAGAACAATGTCAAAAACAGGAAAAATCATCGGCATTGACCTCGGGACGACGAATTCCGTTGTCGCTGTCATGGAGGGGAACGATCCGGTCGTGATCGCGAATTCGGAAGGTGCGCGGACGACGCCGTCCGTGGTTGGATTTACGAAATCGGGTGAACGACTCGTCGGCGCGGCTGCAAAAAGACAGGCAGTAACGAATTCTCAGAACACCGTTTTTTCGATCAAACGTTTCATGGGCCGGTTCTATGATGAAGTCAACGAGGAAATGAAACTCGTGCCCTACAAAGTCATCCATGGAGATAATAACACAGCCCGGGTTCAGGTCGGCGATCGTGTATACTCGCCACCTGAAATTTCAGCCATGATTCTTCAAAAAATGAAGCAAACGGCCGAGGATTATCTTGGGGCGAAGGTTACGGACGCTGTGATCACCGTTCCGGCATATTTTAACGATGCCCAGCGCCAGGCAACGAAGGAAGCAGGAGAAATCGCCGGCCTCAATGTGAAGCGGATCATCAATGAACCGACTGCAGCAGCTCTGGCTTATGGCTTGGATAAAAAGCACAAGGACATGAAAGTAGCAGTATTCGACCTTGGCGGCGGGACGTTCGACATCTCTGTGCTGGAGCTTGGCGAAGGAGTCTTCGAAGTGAAGTCCACGAACGGCGACACGCACCTCGGCGGCGATAATTTCGATATGAGAGTCCTCGAGTATGTTGCTGATGAGTTCAAGAAACAGGAAGGCATCGATTTGCGGAAGGATCCCATGGCGCTGCAGAGACTGCGTGAGGCGGCTGAAAAAGCCAAAATGGAGCTTTCCCAGCTGATGCAAACAGAAATCAATCTGCCGTTTATCACAGCAACAGCGGACGGCCCGAAACACTTGAACCTGACTCTCACCCGCGCCAAGTTCGAACAGTTGTGTGAGGATCTTATTCAACGTTGCGTGCCTCCGGTGGAAAAAGCGTTGACAGACGCAGGGATCAACCCCCGCAACATTGACGAAGTTATTCTTGTCGGCGGTATGACCCGTGTGCCTCGTATCCAACAGCTCGTCAAGGAGATTTTTGGAAAAGAGGGACACAAAGGGGTCAACCCCGACGAGGTTGTCGCTGTCGGAGCTGCGATCCAGGGTGGTGTCCTTGCCGGCGATGTGACAGACGTGTTGCTGCTTGACGTAACTCCGTTAACGCTCGGAATCGAAACGCTCGGCGGCGTCATGACAAAGATGATCGATGCGAATACGACAATTCCCACGAAGAAAAGCGAAATCTTTTCGACGGCATCCGACAGCCAGCCGTCTGTGGAGATCCATATCCTTCAGGGCGAGCGGCCGATGGCGGTTGACAACAGGACGCTTGGCAGATTCCATCTTGATGGAATCCCGCCGGCACTGCGTGGCGTTCCGCAGATCGAAGTTACGTTCGATATCGACGCGAACGGAATGCTGCATGTCTCCGCAAAAGATAAAGCGACCAACAAGGAGCAGAGCATCCGGATCACTTCTTCGAGCGGTTTGAGTAAAGAGGAAGTCGAAAAGATGAAATCTGACGCCCAGGCGCATGCCTCTGAAGACAAGAAGCGGAAGGGAGAAATCGAAACAAAGAACCAAGCGGACAATCTTGTGTTTCAGACACGCAAGCAAATGAAAGAGCTCGGAGACAAGATGCCCGCTGAGACAAAGTCGAAGATCGAGGCCGCAGCAAATGCGCTTGAGGAAGCTGTCAAGAGCGGCAACTACAGCGACATCAAAGCGAAAACGGAAGCGTTGAACAACGCGTGGAACGAAGCCTCGACCAAGATGTACGAATCTGTGAAGAACCAGCAAGGTCCAGACGGGCCGCAGGGTCAGTCGGGCCAGGCAGCCGGAGATCAAGGCAAGAGCGGAGGGCCGGACAAGAAAGTCGAAAACGCAGATTTCGAGGTCGTTGACGACAAATAATCGGCCTCGCAAAACGATTGGTGGGAACACGGAAGGCGAGGACAACTCCTCGCCTTTTGTGTTATGAAGAATAACTCGCATGAAGGGGCGACTCATGAGTCGCCCCACCGGGAATAGGACGATATCATGAACTTCAATAAATTCACCATCAAATCCCAGGAAGCCGTCCAGAATGCCCAGGAGATTGCTTCGAGCTATAGCAATCAGACGATTGAGCCCGAGCATCTGTTGGCCGCTTTGGTGCAGGACAGTGAAGGCATCGTTATGCCAATCCTGCAAAAAATGGGTGCGAACGTTAACTTCCTGAAAATCAAAATCAACGAAGCTATCGAGAAGTTGCCAAAAGTACAGGGTACGGGACTTGGCAGCCAGCATCTCTCGTCCACTCTCGGCCAGGTTATCGAATCTGCGCAAAAAGAAGCTCAGCAGCTCAAAGACGAGTATATCAGTACAGAACACTTGCTGCTTGGACTGTTGGACGCGAAATCTACTTCGCCCGCGAAGCTATTGATCGATCAGGGTGTCACGAAAGATGTGCTTTATAAGGCTCTCAAGGAAATCAGAGGGTCTCAGCGCGTTACCGACCAAACACCGGAGGAGAAATATCAATCGTTGCAGCGATTTGGCCGCGACCTGAACGACCTCGCACGCAGAGGAAAACTCGATCCGGTCATTGGACGTGAAGAAGAAATTCGCAGAGTTCTTCAGGTTCTCTCGCGCCGAACCAAGAACAACCCCGTTCTTATCGGAGATCCGGGTGTCGGAAAAACTGCCATTGCAGAAGGGCTTGCGTACCGAATCATTCAAGGCGATGTTCCGGAGAACCTCAAGACAAAACGAATTGTAGCATTAGATATGGGATCGTTAGTGGCCGGGACAAGTTTCCGCGGTCAGTTCGAGGAAAGATTAAAGGCGGTTCTCAAAGAAGTCACGGAATCCAATGGTGAAATCATCCTTTTCATTGACGAGCTTCATACGCTTGTCGGCGCGGGGGCCGCGCAAGGTGCGGTGGATGCAGCCAACATGCTGAAGCCTGCGTTGGCACGCGGTGATCTCCGCGCCATCGGGGCAACAACGATTGATGAGTATCGGAAGCATGTCGAAAAAGACCCTGCGTTGGAGAGGCGCTTTCAGCCTATTCTTATCGACGAGCCGAACGTGGAAGATACAGTTTCAATCTTGCGCGGCCTCAAAGAACGATACGAAGTTCATCACGGCGTTCGCATAACCGATGGAGCGATTGTTGCCGCCGCTCAGCTGAGCCATCGCTACATTTCCGACAGGTTTTTGCCCGACAAAGCAATCGACCTCGTCGATGAAGCCGCCTCGAAATTGCGGATCGAAATCGATTCGATGCCGGAGGAACTCGACGGCATTGAACGGAGAATAAAACAACTCGAGATCGAACGGGAAGCTGTCAAGCGTGAAAAGGACGATGAATCGCGAGATCGGCTTGATGAAATAGAAAAACAGTTGTCGGAGCTGAACCAGAAGCGGTCTGAACTGAAGGCACATTGGCAGCTTGAAAAAGAGCTTATCCAGGCAATCCGGAAAATGAAGGGAGAGATGGAGCAGGCAAAAACGGAAGCGGAACAGCAGGAACGGCAGGGGAATCTAGGCAGAGTGGCCGAGCTTCGTTATGGCGTGACCGCAAACCTTGAAAAAAAGATCAAAGATGCCTCACTCAAATTGGCGGAAGTCCAAAAGGACATCAAGATGCTCAAAGAGGAAGTCGATGCGGAGGATATTGCCGAGATTGTCGCGAAATGGACAGGGATTCCTGTCCAGCGAATGCTCGAAGGCGAGCGCACGAAATTGTTAAAACTTGAGGACCGGATACACGAGCGATTGGTCAACCAGGACGATGCTGTAAAAGTTGTTTCAGATGCGATACGCCGAAGCCGCGCAGGGTTACAGGATGAAAAGCGGCCGATTGGTTCGTTTATCTTCCTGGGGAGTACTGGTGTAGGAAAAACCGAACTCGCTCGTGCGCTTGCGGAATTCCTTTTCAACGATGAAAATGCGATGGTGCGTATCGACATGAGTGAATACATGGAGAAATTCTCTGTCTCGCGTCTGATTGGCGCTCCGCCGGGGTATGTCGGATATGAAGAAGGCGGCCAGTTGACGGAGGCGGTTCGAAGAAAGCCGTACTCTGTCGTGTTACTGGACGAAATCGAGAAAGCGCATCCCGAAGTATTCAACGTGCTTCTGCAGCTGTTGGACGAAGGCCGTTTGACGGATAGCAAGGGGCGGACGGTGAATTTCAAGAACACGATCGTCATCATGACATCCAACCTCGGATCGCATCTCGTCCAGGAGGAGTTGCAACACCTGACGGAAGAGAACCGGGATGACATCATGGGCCGCCTTCGATCGAAACTGTTCGATATGCTCAGGCAAGCCATTCGGCCGGAGTTTCTGAACCGCATCGACGAGATCATCCTCTTCAAACCTCTTGCCATGAGGGAGATCAAGCAAATCGTCGCTTTGCAACTGAAGCACGTTGAAGCCATGCTCTCCGCAAAGAACATCACGCTCGATTTCTCCGACGATGTGAAAGAATGGATGGCCAAAATCGGCTACGACCCCGCTTTTGGCGCCCGGCCGTTGAAGAGGGTTATTCAGAAATACATTGTGAACAAACTCTCGGAGAAACTGCTGGAAGGCGCGATTGTAGAGGGCGATCAGGTCGAGGTGGTGCTTGGCAAGAGAGGATTGGTTGAATTCGTCACGAAGGTGAAGGCAGAGGTCGTATGAATTAGGGCGATGAGGTACAATCCAAACATTCACAATAGAAAATCAACCCGGCGAAAGGGGTTTAATTATTCCCAACCGGGAAGATATTTTGTTACAGTCTGCACCTTCGAAAGAGAATGTCTTTTTGGTGAGATTGAGAGTGAGGAAATGATGCTGAACGAGATGGGGAAGGTTGTGCACGAGGAATGGTTGAAAACAAAGACCGTTCGGCAAAATGTTGATTTGGATAAATTTATCGTGATGCCGAATCATCTTCATGGGATTTTGGTTATCAAAAACGTCAACGTAGGGGCGACCCGTCGGGTCGCCCCTACAAAAAAACATTCCTCCCATAGCCTGCAATCCGGCTCATTGGGCGCAATCATTGGCCAATTCAAATCGGTGGCGACCAAAAAGATAAACAAGATGCATGGAACCGAAGGTGTGCCTCTGTGGCAGCGAGGTTATCACGACCGCATCATCCGAAACGAGCAAGATCTAAACCGTATCCGCAAATACATCGAAAACAATGTTGCCAATTGGCATCAAGACGAGGAGAATCCGGTGAACAGGAAAAAGTACAAACCCTGAACAACTCGCCGCCCGCCATTTTACCTTTGCTCTCCTTGGCATTTCTCCGTATTTTTCCTTGTTATGCAACTCGTCTCGCTCATCGGTCATACGCAGGAAGTCCTCCAGCTCATCCGCAGTTCCGATAAACCTGCCGACAGCGTCATCGATTCATTTTTTCGGTCGCGCAAATACCTTGGCTCCCACGACCGCCGTTTCATTTCCGAAACTTCGTATGGCACGTTGCGGCATCTCCGATGGTGCGATGATACCCTGAAGAAAACCGTTGGTTCTGGTTTTTCCATTTCGCCGAAAGATGCCGTCCTTTTGCTTGTGCTAACGTATCTGCTTGGAATCGAAAAACGCCGGGATATTTCATCAGAATTGCTCGGTAAGAACGTGTCAAACGGCTTGTCGCGCAAGAAACTGGATGAAATCATTGCCGCAATTCAAAAGAAAGACGAGACCTTGGAAAAGGGCGATGGCAGTATCGGACTCCATTATTCTTTTCAGGACTGGATGGTTCAAAAATTCGTTGAGAAATTCGGACAAGCAGAAGCTGAAGTACTCTGCAAAAAACTCAACGAGCAGGCGCCAATTACTTTGAGAGTGAATACGATAAAGGCAACCGTGGACGAATGCCGTGACCGTTTGCTTAAAGAAGGAATCGAGGCGGAACCTGTTGCAGGAATTCCGAACGCACTAACGCTGAAGAAACGTGTTAATGTCTTTGGGCTGAATTCCTTCAAAGAGGGGCTCTTTGAACTGCAGGACGCGGGAAGCCAGCTTCTACCCATCATGATCGACCCGAAGCCCACGGCAAAAGTGCTCGACGCATGTGCAGGCGCGGGAGGGAAGACGCTCCAATTTGCCGCCCTCATGAAGAACCGCGGCGAGATTGTCGCAACGGACATCAACAGGTTACGAATGGAAGAACTGAAGAAACGGGCTCGCAGAGCGGGCGCTTTCAACATCAGGCCGAAACACGTGAATTCTCTGGTGGAACTCGGAAAAGACTATGCGGAGTATTTCGATGTCGTCTTTGCCGATGCCCCGTGCACCGGTGTGGGCACGATCCGGCGCAATCCCGGCATAAAATGGTCGGTTTCAGAGGAAATGGTCAAAGAGTTGTCGGAAAAACAGCTGAGTATTCTTCAATCCTGCGCACCCCTTGTCAAGAAGGGCGGGAGGCTGGTGTACGCAACGTGCTCATTGTTTGATGAGGAGAACGAGCAAGTGGTCGAACGTTTCCTCAAAGAGGAATCTCGTTTTTCCAGAAAAAATCTGTTGAACACGCTGGAAGGAAAAAGCTCGGACTTCATCTATTTGCTCCCCCACAAACACGGTACCGACGGATTCTTCGTCAGTGTTCTGGAGAGTTCACAATAATTGAGGTGGGTCTGTGACAGACTTGCACTCTATAGGCACATGCATTTCGTCATCGTTGCTTCTGCGGGCAACTTTTGATAGAATGAAAGCTCGAGTTCATTATCAAATGTCATTCTGAGACCCGCTGATGTTAAGCGGGTCGAAGAATCTGAAAAATGCGGTTTGTCAGATTCTTCGTCGGAAAAAAACGCTCCTCAGAATGACAATCTCTTTCGGAAATATCAAAGAAACTGAGGATTGGGATGAAACAGTTATTTTCACTGATTTCGGTTTATGCCCTGCTGATTGCTGGCTGCTCCAAAACCACGGACGAGGAGCTCATGAACAAAGCTGTTGAAGAACACAAGTCTGATAACGTGGAGGCAGCTCTCGAAGCCTATCAGGAACTTATCGACGAATATCCCGAAAGCCCTGGACGCCCGGGCGATCCTCTTTCAGGACAAGCAACGCGACTCGCGTAGATCTGTGGAGGTTCTGAAGATTCTTGTCGCGAAATTTCCCGACCATGCCACGTGTTCCAATGCCTTGTTTCTAACAGGCTTCATTTACAACAACGAGCTAAAGATCTACGACTCCGCCAAAATTGCCTACCAGGAATTTCTCAAACGTTTTCCTGCCAGCCCCTTGGTCGGCGATGCGAAATTTGAGCTGGAAAACCTCGGCAAAGATCCGGCCGAAATCATCAAAGAAAAAATCGCAAAAGCCCCACAGCAGGCATCAAAAGCGACCGCAAAAAAGAAATAACAAGTTGCAGGAATCGATTAAATATCTGCAGCCGCAGGTGGTTGCGCAGCTGGCCAACATGGAGCTGCGTGCGCGACTCGTGGTGGAAGGCTTTATTACCGGCTTGCACAAGAGCCCGTACCACGGTTTCAGCGTCGAATTCACCGAACACCGGCCTTATAACCCCGGCGACGAGATCAAGCATATCGACTGGAAGGCGTACGGCAAGACGGACCGGTATTACATCAAGCAGTTCGAAGAAGAAACGAACCTGAAGTCGTATGTGGTCATCGATGCGAGCAAGTCGATGAACTACGCCTCGCCGGGAAATCTACGGAAATTCGAGTACGCCTCGTTCATCGCGGCCGCGCTGTCATATCTCATGGTGGAGCAGAGGGACGCTGTGGGGCTGACGGTCTATGATGAAGCCGTGCGTTCGTTCCTGCCCCCGCATGCCACCCGCTGGTACTTGAAGCAGCTGTTGAAAGAGCTGGAAAACACGATTCCCGGCAACAAGACGAGCACAGCGCAATCCTTGCACGGGGTTGCCGAGCGCATCAAGCGCCGCGGACTTGTGATCGTCCTGAGCGACCTGTTTGACGACCCGAAGCAGGTGATGAACTCCCTGAAGCATTTTCGTTACAAGGGCAACGAGGTGGTGGTGATGCAGGTGCTGGACCCGCTGGAGCGCTCCTTTGCCTTCGGCACGGACGCGATTTTCAAGGACCTCGAAACACAGGAAGAACTCATGACGCAGCCGTGGCATATCCAGAAGGCGTACCAGCAATCCATGCGTGAGTTTCTGGATCTTTACAAGCGTGAATGCCGCGAGAATAACATCGATTACGTGTTGCTGGATACGGCCACGCCGTTTGACAAGGCGCTGTTTGAATACCTGAATAAACGGAAGAGGATGCATTGAGTATTCGTGTAGGGACACATGAACGCTTTAACCCTGATGAAACATGAAATGGTTTTCTGTAGGGACCGGCATGCCGTATCCCTACCCTGATGTAACCCGGTGGGGAGGTTTATCCCGGTCGGGTTTGATTAATCAAATCCCAGAAGGAACAAAAAGAACACACCCCTCACGACAACACATGAACGTATCCCCTCTCGCCTTCACACAATCCATCGCTGCAGAGGGGACTCTTTAAAGTGTTCAACAAAACACGTTCAAACGTCCCCTCTCGTGTGTTGGGTCGAGCGCGGTGAGAGGGGATAAAGGGGTGTGTTGCTTTTAACCATGCCAAAAACCCAACCTGAAATAACCACCGCCGAACACCTTGTTGTCCGGGGCGCACGGGTCCACAACCTCAAAAACTTCGACGTTGAAATAACGGACGTTTTGTTCTATGCCACCGACAGGACGTAAATTCGTAAAATATGACCCAAAGCTGAAACAGGTCGCCAGAATGCTCCGGAAGAACAGTACTTTGGCTGAAATCATGCTTTGGAAAGAACTGAAGAGCAAACGAATTCTTGGTTACGATTTTCATCGTCAGAAGCCTGTCGAAAACTACGTCCTGGATTTCTTCTGTCCTCGGTTAAACCTTGCGATAGAAATTGACGGTTCCTCACATGATAACCGAGAAGCATGCGATGAGAAAAGACAACGCGAATTGGAAATGAAAGGGATTAAGTTCTTAAGGTTTCCGGACGAGGAAATAAAACAAAACGTCGAAGGTGTGGTAGAGGAAATCACAGAATGGATCTTGAACAACAAAAACAAAAGCACACACCCCTCAAGATAACGCTGTGAAGTTATCCCCTCTCTCCGCCGCATTAGCTCCCTCCACAGAGGGGACTATTGTGTCTCAGAGAAATCAATGTTTAGCACTTGCCATCGTTTCAGAGTGGTATATATGTTGTTGTAAATCAACCAAGCTCAAAACGTCCCCTCTCGTGTGCTGGCTTGTGTGTTGAGAGAGGGGAGCGAGGGGTGTGTTCTTCTAAATCATGTCTAAAACCCAAAAAGATAATATAAACATCGCCGATCATCTCGTCGTACGCGGCGCACGGGTTCACAACCTCAAAAACATCGACGTAGAGATCCCCCGCAACGCGATGACGGTGATTACCGGGCTATCCGGATCCGGCAAATCCAGCCTTGCGTTCGACACCATCTACGCTGAAGGCCAGCGCCGCTACGTCGAAAGCCTGTCCGCCTACGCACGGCAGTTCCTCGAGATGATGGAGCGACCGGATGTGGACTACATCGAAGGCCTCTCGCCTTCGATTTCCATTGAGCAGAAAACCGTCAGCTCGAACCCCCGCTCCACGGTTGGTACCGTCACCGAGATTTACGATTACCTCCGCCTCCTCTTCGCACGCGTCGGCACACAGTTTTGCTACAATTGCGGTAGGAAAGTCCAGCGGCAGAGCGTGGACCAGATCATCGACAGCATCATGAGCTACGCGAAGGGCAGCAAGCTGCAGATCCTCGCTCCGGTCATCAAAGGACGCAAAGGCCATTACCGGGAATTGTTCGAGCAAATCCTGAAAGACGGGTTCATCCGTGTGCGCATCGACGGCGAAGTAAAACAAATCGAAAAAGGCCTCAAAGCTGACCGCTACAAGCTCCACAACATCGAGATCGTCATCGACCGGATTTCCGTCGAGGACAAGGTCCGCACACGCATCGCGGATTCCGTCGAAGTCGCCCTGAAATTCGGCGAAGGCGTGCTCATCGTCAACGACGGCAAGAACGACCAGCTCTTCAGCCAGAAATACTCGTGCACCTATTGCGGTATATCCTACGAGGAGCCTGCGCCGAATTCCTTCTCGTTCAACTCGCCCGCGGGACATTGTCCGAAATGTGAAGGCCTGGGCGAGCTCAAGGCGTTCGACCTGAGCCTCATCATGCCCGACGAATCTCGCTCGATCAACCAGGAGGGTATCGCGGCACTTGGCAAGCCGCGTCCCACATGGATGTTCAGCCAGGTCAAAGCCCTCGGCAAAAAAATGGGCTTCGATTTCGACACGCCTATTAAAAAATTTTCGCCAAAGGCAAAAGAAGCGCTCCTCAACGGCACGGGCGGCGAGAAGCTGGAGATTGAATACGTCTACGACTCCGGCCGCACCGTCACCTACAAGCACCGGTTCGACGGGCTGATGAAAATGCTCAAGCGCTACTACGACGAAACCAGCTCCAACCAGATCCGGGAATGGGTGGAGGCGTTCATGACCACCAGCCGGTGCGAGGTCTGCAGCGGAGGCCGCCTCCGCAAGGAATCCCTCGCCATCAAGGTCGAAGACGCAAAAACGGGTGTGCAGTCGAACATTTCGGATGTCGTAAAAATGTCTGTGGACAAGTCCCTGAAGTTCTTCGAAGCGCTTACGCTCACCGAGCGCCAGACCGAGATCGCCCACCAGGTGCTGAAGGAAATCAAACAGCGGCTGAGTTTCCTGATGAACGTGGGGCTGAATTATTTGTCATTGGACCGCCCCGCGCGCACGCTCGCCGGCGGAGAAGGCCAGCGCATCCGCCTCGCCACGCAGATCGGCACGCAGCTCGTGGGTGTGCTGTACATCCTGGATGAGCCGAGCATCGGACTCCACCAGCGCGACAACATCAAGCTCATCGATTCGCTCAAGTCGCTGCGGGACCTCGGCAACACGATCATCGTCGTGGAACATGACAAAGAAATGATTTTGAGCGCGGATTATGTGCTGGACCTCGGCCCCGGCGCCGGCGAACACGGCGGGCATGTCGTGACAACAGGCGAACCCGGCAGCCTGGCGATCAAATCAAGTGACCGACCTCTGACATCTGATATCCGACCTCTCAAGACTAACGGAGATAACTGGGATGGCCAATCGCTCACAGCTTTGTACCTAAAAGGCAAACGCGTTATCGAAAGAAACTATCTAGTGTTAAAAGGTGCTTCTGGCAACAATCTCAAGAACATCACGTTACGCCTTCCACTGGGAACTTTCATTTGTGTTACCGGAGTGAGCGGTTCCGGCAAATCCACGCTCATTAATGAAACGCTGTTCCCGATCCTTTCCAGGCTGTTTTACAAAACAAAGCGCATCCCGCTGCCATACAAGTCCGTGGACGGGCTCGGCCACATCGACAAGGTGATCGACATCGACCAGTCGCCCATCGGGCGCACGCCCCGCTCCAACCCCGCCACCTACACGGGGTTGTTCATGCTCATCCGGGACCTGTTCACGCAGCTTCCCGAGGCGCAGATCCGGGGCTACAAGGCCGGGCGGTTCAGCTTTAACGTGAAAGGCGGGCGGTGCGAGAACTGCGAAGGCGACGGCGTGAAGCGGATCGAGATGAACTTTTTGCCGGACGTCTACGTGCTCTGCGACGTCTGCAACGGCAAACGCTACAACCGGGAGACGCTCGAAGTGCACTACAAGGGCAAATCCATCGCGGAGGTGCTCGGCATGACGGTGGACGACGCGATGGAGCTCTTCAGTGAATTGCCCCGCATCATGCGGCATTTACAGACGCTGCACGACGTGGGGCTGGGATATATCAGGTTAGGCCAGCAGGCCACCACTTTATCCGGAGGGGAAGCGCAACGCGTCAAACTCTCCACGGAACTCTCGAAGATCGGGACGGGAAAAACGCTCTACATCTTGGACGAGCCGACAACCGGGTTACATTTTGAAGACATTCGGATGTTACTCTTGGTGCTCAACAAGCTCGTGGACAAGGGAAACACCGTGATCGTCATTGAACATAACCTTGACGTGATAAAGACAGCGGATTGGATTGTGGACCTGGGTCCGGAAGGAGGGGATGCGGGGGGATTCGTTGTGGCGGAGGGGGCTCCGGAGGATGTGGCGAAGAAGAAGGGTTCGTTTACAGGAGAGTTTTTGAAGAGGGAGCTGATTTCTTAGTCAAAGTTCAAGAATCTTGCCGAGCGGTTAGAAATTCCTTAAGTTTAGCTGTTTCAAAAAGGCAAAGAAACTTTGCTCGTAAGTTGTAGTTGAAAACAAGCAAATTTATATTCTGAAAGAGTTTCCAACGCGAATCCACCAGTTACCAAGATTTTATCTTGGGGAGCAAACAATGGCAAAAATATCAACAAATTCACCGAGAGAAATAATTGAAGACTTCGCTCAAGCGATCGCAAACAGGAAGAAACAGCCGAAAAAACCAGATCAAGGTGTTATTAATTTTCGAAAGGAGGTACAAGATGGGATTCCAAGACCTGTTTGGGAGGTTCCTCTCGAATTCCTTCGTTTTCGGAAGGACAATGGAAGGATTACTTCTGATGTTCTGAGTTATGAAAGAGTACATGGAGTGCTAAAAGAAGATAGTGATGATGCTCAGAAGAAAATTGCCGAGTTCCTCGAAAAGAAGGATCCTGAAAAGACAGAAGATTTGCTGAGTTCGATTAAACATGAAGGTCAGCGAGATCCTGCAATAATTACTTCAGATGGATTCCTTATAAATGGGAATCGAAGAAAATTAGTAATGGAAAAGCTTAATTCAGATCGAAAGAACGGAGATGATTTCAGGTTTATGCGTGTCATCATACTACCTGGAAAAACTGATGAAGGTGGAGCTCCGACGATCAAGGAGATTGAGGAAATAGAGAATAGATACCAGCTTCAAAAGGACGGGAAAGCGGAGTACTATAAGTTCGATCGTGCACTTTCAATTAGGCTGAAGGTTCAGAAAGGTATGCCGCTAGAAGAGCAGCTGACGGATGATCCAACTTATGCGGGGCTCCCAGAAAAGGAATTTCAAAAAAAAATCAAGGAATATGAAAACGAATATCTCAAACCGTTAGAGTGCATTGATCGTTATCTAGAATATCTGGATAGATCAGGTCTGTACGATACTATATCGACGAGTTATAGCGACAGAGACGGCAGATGGCAAGCCTTTTACGACTACAGTAAGTTTCGCGAACAGCTAAATGACGCGAAGAAACTTCAGGCCTTGGGGTTGAAGGAAAAGGAAGTAGGAATTGTGGAGGACGTCGCGTTCAAGATCATAAGGAAAAGAGAGCTTGCGACATCTGAATCTGGGACGCGGACTGGCTTAGGGAAAGTTCATTCTGTAATGAGAGAATTGCCGAAGTTAATTCGCGAAGAGGAGGGCAAACCGAGCCTTTCGAAAAAGGAATTGTTTAAGCTTAAAGTGGTCGAAACATCTTTGCCTGAAAACGAAAGAGTAGATAAAAATGGCAATGAACGCTCTCCTAAAGAACTAGATTACGCTTGGGGGAAAAAATATGCTTCACAGATTATTGGGCAATTGAAAAAGGCATATCAGCTTTACGAACACGGCAAAGATATAGAGGGGCCGATAAATTTGTTACGATTTGCCCTGGAGAAACTTAACCACGAAGATCTGGAAGATCCATCCTCAATCGGTGCGGCATTCTTTGACGAAGCCGAGAGGTTAGCGAGAGATATCCAAAGCAGGGCAAATGCTTTGGAAAAAGAATTCTATAAATTCAAGAAAAACCTGCGAAGCCTTGGCAATCGTGATGACAAATAGAGTTAAACAATCGATAATTCAAATTGATTTTCGAAACGAAACTATCACTCTTGCCAATCTGCAATCACTTCAGCCATATCAATCAAGCCAACTTCACTACTGGGGGTTCATCCAAAGGGATTCGTTCTCAGAATTAGTGAAACAAAACATAGATGTGAAGAGATTTCTAAGCAAACTGGTGGAATATCTTGAAGAAGAGGATCTGCAGTACATCCTCTCTGAACAATGTCAAAAGATTCTTTCAGATCACGAAGCGTCCGTTGACCACCTCAATTCGATTCGAGATTCATCTAACAGGTTTAAGGCTGGAAAACTCGATGTTAAGGATTTCGGAGAGTTTAGGAACTTTGTTGAAAATCGCATTACGCGGAAGCTTCGGGAGCATCAACTTAAGGCAGCCTATCATCTTTACATAACTCAGAATGGAGCTAATTTCTCTGCACCCGGGAGTGGCAAAACAACTGTAGTATTGACAGTTTACGAAAAACTGAAATCGGAAGGAAAGGTGAATTGCCTTTATGTGGTTGGTCCTCCGGCTTGTTTTGGACCTTGGAAGACCGAGTTTTTTGAAACACTAGGGAGAATACCGAACGCTAAAATATTTGCCGGCGGCGATAAGAATGTGCGAAAGAATGAGTATTACGGGCCGCCGTCCTCGACTGAGGAATTGTACCTATCAACCTTCCAAACGGTCTCAAATGACATTTCGGATGTAAAGTCATTTTTCAATTTGAGGGGTGTCTTCCCAATGCTTGTCGTTGACGAGGCTCATTACATCAAACAACAGGGTGGTGTCTGGGCAAATGCACTTTTGGAACTCTCAATCTGTGGGGTGAAAACCAACTGATGAGCGTCGATGAAAAGAACAAGATCGTTACAGCGGAGATGAACCATAATACAGCTCGAGCTCAGGAAATAGTAAGAAAGACAGTAACTCCTTTGTTTTACCGCGTTCGCAAAGTCGATCTCGGCCTACGTGACCAAATTTTTCTTTCACCGTACAGAATAAAAATGAACGATATTGAAAGAAAAATCTATCTCGCAATTGAATCTAGAATTCGAAGCTTCGATGACGAACAATATCTGAGAAACATTGAGTTGATTACAAAACTGAGGCGAGGTCGGATTACTCGACTTAGGCAGTGTGCTTCATATGCGAAGATGTTGCAATCAGCGATCGAAGGTTATGAAGAAGATCTTGTTGATCGTGATTCTGAGGTTATGACTTGGATTACAACGTATGATACATTGGAAAAGCCAGCAAAATTGGAATTTCTATCAACGCTGGTGCAATCGTTTGCCGTCAAAAAGGAGAAGATAGTTATCTGGGCAAACTTCATCGGAACCATTGAGCTCATTTCCATAACTCTTGCAGAATCTGGTTATCAAAACGAAAAACTATACGGCAAAACACCAACGGAATATACCGCGCTAAAAGAAGAAGAGACCCGTGAGTCAATTGTGCGAAGATTCCTTGACCCCGAAAGTCGATTGGACACGTTGATTGCTAATCCGGCAGCTTGCGCTGAATCAATTTCATTGCATAAAGCATGTCAACACGCAATCTATTACGACTTGTCTTATAACTGCGCGCAGTATCTTCAATCATTGGACAGAATTCACCGTGTCGGGGCTTCAGAAACAAAGGAGGCCTACTATCACTTTTTGCAGTACGACAACACAATAGACGTTGATATAAAAGACAGCCTTGAACGAAAAGCAAACAGAATGTATCAGATAATCGACGAGGATTGTACGATCTATTCGTTGGACATGTTTGAGGATGACATAGAAGACGAAAAGGCATATGAACGGTTGTTTACCGAAAAGCAATGAACCAATTCGATAAGGTAAAGTTCAATAATTGCGTTGAGTTGTTCCGGACTATTCTGAAAATGAACTCGCAAGATGTGCCTCAAGTAAAAAAGGCGTACTTGCAGCATGCAATCAATTTTGAGGAAACGCTTGATTTTGAGACTCAGTTGGATTTGTTGGTGCTCGAGGGAGATTCCATAAAAATGAGCGAGAGGGTGCACAGAATTGTGTCGACTGAATTGAATGAAGTAAAACAAGGCCAAGTTATAGCAAACCTGTTGATTGACCATTTATTCTCTGATCAAACTCAACTATCAAAAGACGTTGGCTTGTTCATTAGAGAATTCAGATTGTATGATGGTAAGTTTCGTTTTAGACCAACGCTTAGTCAGAACTTGCAACTATCATCCCTACGGAACCTGCTGATGGAGCTCGATATCATCGAGTACGATTCGAGCGCAAAAGAATACGTCCTGGCTGATCATCGGGTGCAATTGAAACTTGTAAATAGACCAAGCCGCGCATTTAGTAAAAAAGAATATGTTGAGACTCTCAAAATGAGAGAGCAGA
>JACPSI010000070.1 GCA_016193365.1 Ignavibacteriales bacterium | reverse complement strand
AGCCCGGGCGAAGAAAGTTGAGCTGGTAAGCCCTGTGGGATTGGCGTTAGGCCTTGATGGAGGAAGAAAATTCTCCAGCTCCATCGAGCAGCAGAGAATTCCTTTTCAGACGGGAGATTTGTTCGTATTTTACACAGACGGACTCCCAGAAGCGATGAACAAATCGAAAGCAGAATTTGGAGATGAACGGTTGCTGGAAGCAGTTGAGAAGCATTCCGGCAAATCGTCGAACGAAATTTTGCAGGGAGTCTTTGCCGATCTGATTGTGGGACATTGAAAATCAGCTCAAAAAGAAATTTGAGAGCGTGAAGTTTGAATTCTATCAATCCAATGTCGAGGGGGAGATCGTCAATTTTCTGCAAAAAGCGATGGACGGCATGACCGACGGAATCATCCTCAATGCCGGCGGTTACACGCATACCTCGGTTGCCATTCGTGACGCTGTCGCCGCGCTGAAAGTCCCCGTCATCGAAGTCCATCTTACCAACCCCCATGCGCGCGAAGAATTCAGACACATGTCTCTCATGACCGGTGTGTGCAAAGGAGTCATCGCCGGGTTCGGCGTTCTGAGCTATGAGCTCGCCGTACGTGCATTGACGGAGAAGAGCGCTTAACGAACACATCAATCAAATTATTCCACCACACCAGCAATCCTGTTAGCACGTCTGCCATGATTAAGGCTGTTGTTTTCGACCTCGACAACACGCTCGTCGATTTCATGCTCATGAAACGCCAGGCTGTCGATGCAGCAATCCATGCAATGCGTGATGCAGGCTTGAACCTTTCCGTCGAAGAGATAAAGAAAAGGATCGACGACATTTACGAGGTAAAGGGGATGGAATTTCAAACAGTCTTTGATGAGCTGTTGTACAACGAGTTCAGCAAGATCGACTACAAGATCCTTTCTGCGGGAGTGCTTGCGTACCGCCGCGCTCGTGAAGCTGCGCTCGTGCCGTATCCGCACGTTTACCTGACGCTCATGGAGCTGATGAAAATGCACCTGAAGCTCGCCGTTGTTTCAGACGCTCCTTCCAAAGAGGCATGGCTCCGGTTGACGTACTTGAACCTCCACCACATGTTCGACGTTGTTGTCACTTTTGACGACACGGGCGAGAGAAAACCGAGCCCGGGCCCTTTCAAAAAAGTACTCGAGCGACTCAACGTACAGCCGAAGGAGGCGTTGATGGTGGGTGACTGGGCGGAACGCGATGTAGTGGGCGCGGCTCAGGTAGGCATGAAGACCGTTTTCGCACGCTACGGCGATACGTTCGGAACGCAAGTTTCACTTGCTGATTACGACGTCGACGATATCGCTCAACTCATCGAAATTGTAAAGAAGGAGAACGACTCGTGAAGATGAAGTCACGCATGATCGCCGGCATTGGCGTCGATATCGTTGACGTAGAACGGATGAAGACCGCGATTGAAGCCTGGGAGGAGACGTTTCTAAAGAAGATGTTCACAGAGAGTGAGATTGCATATTGTTCTTCCAAAAAGTCCCCGCACATACATTACGCAGCCCGCTTCGCGGCCAAAGAGGCTGTTGCCAAGGCGATGCACACGGGCTGGAGCGGCACGTTTCGCTGGCGGGACGTAGAGGTTGTGAATCAGCCTTCGGGCGAGCCACGCGTGGTTCTGCACGGGAAAGTAGCGTCGGCGCTTGCCGGCAGCCTGGTTCATCTCTCGCTTTCTCACACGGAAACAACTGTCGTGGCATTTGCCGTTATCGAAAAGATGTAGCGATGCCGCTGCATTCATTGCAAGTCAACTGACATTTTGGTAATTTTGTACGACATGAAACACACCGGCATTCGAAAGCTCTACTATTCCATCAGCGAAGTTGCGAAGATCACCGACCTGGAGCAATATGTTCTTCGGTACTGGGAGACGGAATTTGAGCAGCTGAAGCCTGCAAAGAACCGGGCGGGCAACAGGATTTACACGAACAAGGACATTAAGCTCATCCTCTATATTAAGACGCTGCTTCGCGACGAAAAGTATACGATTGAAGGAGCCAAGAAGGTGCTGGAGGAATACGTCCCCGAGCCCGACAGCGGAGAACAGCTCGAGTTGCTCACCGTGCCGCCGAAGAAAAAAATCCAGGATAAAGAGATCCGTTCTGAGATGATGCAGATGAGGGAGTTACTGGAGGGGTTGCTGGCGAAGTTTAAGTAGAACTTGTCGGAACGGCGGGATTTGAACCCGCGACCCCTTGCACCCCAAGCAAGTGCGCTACCGGGCTGCGCCACGTTCCGGTAAAAACTGAAAGACAAAGAAATATAACAAGAGAATGTTCGTGAATCAATTGAAACGCAGAGACTAACGGACATTCACAAAAAGTCCCATGGAAATCAAGACAAGAAGGAAGCTTATACTGGTCGGAGATAAAGTTCTTATTGCTCCGGATAAAGAATCCGACCGATCGCAGCACGGCCTTTATCTGCCCCCGGGTGTGAAGGAAAAAGAAAAAGTCCAGAGCGGCATCGTCGTCAACGTTGGGCCTGGCTACGCTGTGCCCAACCCGCATTTTATCGACCAGGAACCGTGGTCGACCACGCCGAAGGATCCCGTGAAATACCTACCGCTTCAGGCTGAAGAAGGAGACTATGCGATTTTTCTACGGGACTCCGCCATCGAGGTCGAATACGAACATCAGAAATACCTCATCGCACCGCACTCTTCCATCCTGATGCTTATCCGCCGGGACGACCTGGGGAAGATTCTCAGCAACGACTGAGCTGATGGAAAGAGATTCACGTATTTTCAGTCACGAAAATGTTCTTTTTCAGCTGGAGTCGGCAGAATTCAAAAACGGATACTATGTTCTCGAGTTTTATGCGGAGAATAACAAGCCTTCTCCCAAACCCACGAACACCACAGCAAAATTTTATCTTTATCCGTCAGGTGGAACATTAAGGGACAGCAATTATCAGCTCTTATTCTACGATTCAAAGTATGATACCTATCGCGGTTTTAAGCCGCCCCATACGAGAACGAATCGCGGGAACAATGTTGAGTGACGCTTTGTTTTGATTTGTGAACAGGTTTTCAATCCACCATCAAGAGGAGAACCCGATGTACGACATTTTGATTCAAGAAATGCGGGATGAGGTTAAACGTGCGGGCGCACAAGAATTACGGACACATGAAGAAGTTGACGCGACGATCCCGGGCTCAAAGGGAACCATGCTTGTCGTCGTGAATTCCGTGTGTGGATGTGCCGCCGGAATTTCAAGGCCCGCGCTTGCAAAGGCGATGCATCATGCTGTTGTTCCCCACAAAGTAGTGACGGTCTTCGCGGGCCAGGATAAAGAAGCCACCGCTCGTGCGCGGGAACTCTTCGATAACCAGCCGCCCTCTTCTCCCTCGTTTGCCCTCATGCGCGACGGCAAGCTCGTGGAAATGATTCACCGCCATCAAATTGAGGGCCATTCGGTTGACCAGGTCACTCAACGGCTTACCAAAGTATTTGACCAATATTGCGTTTCGAGCGAAAAACAGCCTGTTTGAAAGCTTTTTCTTCCCCCGCCAAGGCCCGACGTGCAAATGTTGGGCCTTTTCGTTTATTGGGAACTTTATCTTTTCGAGTCGGGTTCTATTCCCCATATCCCTAACACCACCACTCTTCCGTAAACTCATTACATGATACGATCAGGAATCGGCTGCAGTGTTCTCCGCTTTTTGTTCATTCCCACCGCAAAATTGCATTTACGAATCCAGGAAGCTCCTCTTCTATATCTTTGGAAACAAGTTTCCTACAATCCACCAAAATAACTCACTCTTAAGCGGAGGATCTATGAAAACAATCTTACGGCTTTTGTGTTTTGTCTCTTTTCTAAGTTTCGTGCCCCGGGCGAATGGACAGGCCATCTTCGTGGCAAAGTTGGACAGTGCACAGGAAGGAGCGGTCTTCTCTTTGACTGGCAATGTCAGCGGTAGAGGCACGGGAGTATTTGTCCTGAATTCAAAAGCCACGGAGTTGTATTACAATATCACGGTTAACGGGTTGAGCGGGGCGATTTCCGGTTCGCACATCCATAATGCGGCTGCCGGCGTCAGCGGGAATGTGGTCAAAAGCCTTTCCTTCACAAATAATACTGCCACTGGGACCTGGAAAACGACTGATGCCACTCAAACCCTGACTGATTCCTTGATAAGCGAGTTATTACGAGGCAGGTTGTATGCCAATATCCACACCGGTACGAATAGCAATGGCGAAATCCGAGGGCAAATATTAGCGACTACTGGAATGGGTTATACTGCAAAACTGGACAGCGCACAGGAAGCAGCTGTGTTCACTTTGACCGGGAACGCGCCTGGTAAAGGCACTGTGTCGTTGACACTGGGGACAAACGGTCAGGTCACGTATGACGGTACTGTCACTGGTTTGAGTGGAGCGATCTCAGGCTCTCATTTTCACAACGCTGTTGCAGGAGTGTCCGGTGGGGTGATCAAAAGCTTGACGTTTACAAACAATAATACTTCGGGAAGTTGGACGAGCAGCGATGGATCTCAACCGTTCACGGATGTTTTGTTGAGAGAACTCATCAGGGGTCGTTTGTATGCCAATATCCACACCGGAACAAACAGCAACGGCGAAATCCGGGGACAGCTTTTGCCAAACAACGGGATCACGGCGACTGCAAAGCTGGACAGCGCACAGGAGGGAGCGGTGTTCGCTTTGACCGGGAACGTACCGGGTAAAGGCACTGGTACGTTTGTGCTCAATTCGGCAGGAACAGCCATTTCATACGCTATTACGGTAAATGGATTGAGCGGAGCGATTACTGGATCGCACATTCACAACGCCGCCGCAGGAGTTTCGGGAAATGTTGTGAAGAGCTTGACATTTGCAAACAACTCCGCAACAGGCACCTGGTCAACGACTGATGGTACTCAGCCGCTGACGGATTCGTTAATCAGCGAATTCTTGCGAGGAAGGTTGTATGCCAATATCCATACAGGGACGAATGGAAACGGAGAGATTCGGGGTCAGATACTGCTCACCACGGGCGGCGGATTTGCGGCAAAGCTCGATAGCACGCAGGAAGGCGCGGTGTTCACCCTGACAGGGAACGTGCCCGGCAAAGGCACAGGTGCCGTTACGTTAGGCACAAACGGTCAAGTAACTTATGACGGGACAGTCACTGGTCTTAGCGGAGCAATCAGTGGCTCTCACTTTCATAACGCCGCAGCTGGCGTGTCTGGAGGAGTAGTGAAAACCCTCACCTTTACCAATAACACAACTTCAGGTAGTTGGACAAGCAGCGACGGATCTCAGCCTTTTACGGACGTGTTGCTGAGAGAACTCATTAAAGGTCGTTTGTATATGAACATCCATACTGCAACAAACAGCAACGGTGAAATTCGCGGACAAGTAGGCAATTCAGGGGATCTTGTAACAGGAGTTTTGGATCAGATATCGGATGCCGTTCCGTCCTCCTTCAGTCTTGGGCAAAACTATCCCAACCCGTTCAACCCGACGACATACATCACGTTCGATATGAAACGCTCTGCACGCGTCTCACTCACAATCTATAATTTGTTAGGCCAGCAAGTCGCAACTCTTGTTGACGAGATGAAACAGCCCGGAGCCTACAGAGTGACGTTTGACGGACGTTCCTTGACATCCGGAATTTATTTCTACAGGCTGTCAACTGACAATTTCGTGGAAACGCGAAAAATGGTGCTGCTCAAATAGTTCTGGTCTGCACAGTATCGCAAAGCCCAACTGGTTTTTTCGGTTGGGCTTTTGTTTTTTCGGAAATTTCGCTATGTATGTGCATGCAACAGATTGCAACTTCGCTCACGTACAAGACTGCGTTGCGGAACATCGTTCATTCCAGAGAACTCCCAACCCTTGTGCTGTTGCACGGCCGTGGCGCCGATGAAAACGACCTTCTCGGACTTGCCGACCATGTGAACCCTCGCTTCCTCATTATCAGCGCTCAGGCACCATTCCGTTTTCCGTTCGGCGGGTACACCTGGTACGAAGTGCTGGACGTCGGTAAACCCGAGCCGAAACAATTCGCTGAAAGCTATGACCGCCTTGTTCAGTTTCTTAGGGACATCAAAAGAGGTTTTCCCATTGACACCACACAACTTTTCCTGTTTGGTTTCAGTATGGGGTCGATGATGTCCTATTCGCTCGCTCTCACCAAGCCCCATGAGATCCGCGGTGTGATCGCACACAGTGGCTATATTCCAGAAGATACCCATTTACGTTTTCGATGGGATGAGCTTGAGAAAACGTCATTTTTTGTGGCTCATGGGACGCTCGACCCGGTTATTCCCGTTCAATTCGGCAGGCGCTCACACGAGCTTTTGTCAAAAGTCAGGACTGACCTGACATATCGTGAGTATCCCATCGGACACCAGATCAGCGAAGATAGCTTGCGGGATTTTTCGGCGTGGCTCAGCGACAGGTTGGATGACCGCCGGTCGTGAAAACACGAAGAAAGAAAACGACGACTTCGAGCTTTGGCACATCGGGCAGAGTGAGCCATGATTCATCGCGTTTCTATAACAGTCGTCTCTACGGAGATGCAGAAAGTGCGAAGGGTCCGGATGTCAAGGCGCAACCGCTTCCCGATGAATGCATCAACGCCATTTTCTGCAAAAGCAGTGAGACGATGGAGGAGCTGCCGGACCATTGCGTTCACCTGATGGTCACGTCGCCACCGTACAATGTTTCAAAAGAGTACGACGAGGATTTTACACTTGACGAATACAGATCTTTTTTGAAACGCGTGTGGTCAGAGGTCTTCCGCGTGTTGACATCGGGTGGACGCGCGTGCATCAACGTAGCGAACGTCGGTAGAAAACCTTACATCCCGCTTCACACCTGCGTGATACAGGATATGATGGATCTCGGTTTCAAAATGCGCGGCGAGATTATCTGGAACAAGGGCAGCAGCGCCGGCGCATCCACAGCTTGGGGAAGCTGGCAGTCAGCATCCAATCCCACGCTCCGGGACGTTCACGAATACATTCTCGTGTTTTCCAAAGGAGAGTTTTCCCGCGGCGCTCCCGCGCAGAAGAGCACGATTTCGCGAAAGGAATTCCTTGAATTCACAAAAAGCATTTGGAACTTCCCGACCGAATCCGCACGACGCGTCGGACATCCTGCCCCGTTTCCCGTTGAGCTTCCACGGCGGCTCATCCAACTCTACAGTTTCAAGAACGACGTTGTTCTGGACCCGTTTGCCGGAAGCGGATCCACCTGCGTTGCTGCGGTGGAATCCCGGCGCACATTTGTAGCTTATGAGAAGAATGATTCTTATGTGAAAAATGCACGAAGGCGCCTCAGCGAGACTCGGAAGGCTTAGTGAGGCCGTTTTGAACCGTTGGAGTTTTCCCGTATATTGCTCCGCACGATAAACGTTCACAAGGATGTAGAAAATGAATCGATTTCGTTATTCCCTGTTGCTGGTTTTTTTCTCTATTTCCGTCCTGTTTTCATTCCAGGAAGAACTCGATGACCGTGTTCGCGATGTATTGAAGCCTGTCAAAGAAAAGTTCGCTCCGGACCGACGAACGGCAGTGTTTGATGTTTCAATTGAACGGACTGCATCAACTGTTGTTGCACGAGGCGAAGTCGACAACCCTGCCGCCAAGGCTGAAGCGTTAAGCGCACTGCGAACTGCTATTGACGGCGACATTACTGATAGCATCCAGATACTTCCGGATTCGCGGCTCGGAGAAAGGAATTTCGGAATTGTCGTTCTCAGCGTGGGGAATGTCAGGAGCAAGCCGGGAAATGCAGAGGAGCTTTCCACGCAGGTGCTCATGGGAATGGCCGTGAAACTCTTAAAAAAAGAATCCGGCTATTATTACGTCCAGTCCTCCGACCAGTATCTCGGATGGCTTGATGACGATGCATTGCACATCGTCAACCGGTCTCAGGTTGAAGCATGGGCTTCTGCTTCAAAGGTCATCGCCACGGGACTCTTCGGATTCGTCCGGGACAAACCCGATGCCCAATCTCTCCCTGTGTGCGATCTAGTTGTCGGAGGAATTCTGAAAAAAACCGGCACCGAGGGCTCATGGGTGGCGGTAGAACTTGCCGACGGCCGGAAGGGATATGTTGAACGAACTCTTGTGGATGATTATGAATCCTGGAAGGCATCGCGGAAGTTAAACGGCGAAAATGTAGAACGGTCGGCAAAAACGATGATAGGAATTCCATATCTCTGGGGCGGGACGTCGGTCAAAGGCATGGATTGCTCGGGATTTACGAAAACCGTGTTTCGGATGAACGGCATGGAGCTCAATCGGGATGCCAACCAGCAGGCGCTTATGGGCGAGGATATTTCTCCGGGCGAGAACTTTCACAACTTGCACAAAGGCGATTTGTTGTTCTTCGGGCGAAAACCTTCAAACGGCAGGCCGGAGCGGATCACGCATGTGGCGATCTTTCTACAGGGCGGAGATTTCATCCACAGCTCGGGCCGTGTTCGCTACGGAAGCTTTGACCCTGCCTCCCGGTATTATGACGAGTTCAACCTCAAACGTTTCGTCCGGGCACGTCGTATCATTCCGACAACACAGGTCCCCGAAGTTCGAAAAAACAATTGAAGCGATGGCAAAACCGCGCAAACATATCCTGATCGTGGACGATGAACCATCGTGGCGCCAAATACTTTCTCATTATCTGAGCAGAAAAGGGTTTGATGTCAAGGAGGCCGGAAGCGGTGCGGAAGCGCTCAAAGCCATGGTGAAGTTCAAGCCCGACCTGATCTTCAGCGACGTTCGCATGCCCGATATGAACGGCTTTGACCTGCTCGACAATATCAAAAAACTCCCCAAACTTTCAGCGACACCTGTTGTCTTTTGTTCCGCTATCGATGATTTCGACGCGAAAAAGGTCGCAAAAGACCTCGGCGCCGCGGGGTATCTGGTGAAACCCTTCGACGAAGAAGAAATTTCCTCCCTTCTGACGAAGGCCCTGCGCTGACTTCCTGTTACTGCTGTCACGTTCCCGTTGCTAATCTGGCGACGAGTAAGTAATTTTACGATACGTCACGATGAAATTCTTCCGCAACATAAAGAAGTTTCGAGCTGCTCTCGGCCCGGTGGAGCAGGCGCAGGTTGTCGCCTCCACCGCCGTCGTCGTGGCGCTTATTACGATTCTCGCCGTACGAATTACGAGCGCCCCGAAGATCACCGTCGATTTTCTTCTCTTCGGCAGCGTGCTCACCGTAGGAATCTTCGGATTCCTCATTGTCGTCTTTACGCTGAAGTACGGCCGTTTACTCGAAGATCAAAAGCAGGAACTCATTGCGCTGAATACTGTCTCCGAGGCTGTTAATCGCGCCGTTGACATCAGCTACCTTCTGCAAAGTGTCCTTGTGGAAATCAAGCGGCTTCTGGATATAGAATACGCCTGGATTTACCGTCATGACGGGACGAGGCTGGTACTGAGCGCTCAAAGAGGTACGGAAGAACTCGATTACACCATGATCGACGCGGAACGAAGCCTGCATGAACCTGGCATGCAATGGATACACACTCCGAAGATTCAGAAGCGTCCTCCGAGGTCAAAGAGTATGAGCTGGGAATTTGGGGACGTTGAAGCCTGGGCATCCGTGCCCATTCTCATGAAGGACAAATTCTTTGGCCTGATTATTCTCGCGAGCAAGAACAGGGACGCGTTTTCTCACAAGCAGCTCGACCTTATCAGCGCCTTTGCCAACCAGATCGGCGTGGCAATGGAAAACACCGCCCTCATTGACCGGTTAAAAAAATCCGAAGAACGGTATATGGACCTGTTCGAACATTCGCCGGACATGTACCACATCGTTAATCGTGAAGGCATCATTGTGAGTTGCAACCTTACCGAGGCCGACAGGCTGGGATACCGGAAGGACGAGATCGTCGGGCAGCACCTCATAAAACTGTATACCAAAGAATACCACGAAGAAGTGCGACGGCTGTTGAAGGAAATCTTCGATACAGGCAGAGAGGTCAAGGGGCTCGAAGAACACATGCTCACCAGCAGCGGCCAGCTGATCGATGTCAGCGTCAACACCTCGATTATTTACGACGAAGCCAAAAAGCCCATTCTCATGCGTGCTGTTGCGCGCGACATAACGGAAAAAAAGAAGCTGGAAGAAAAAATCCTTCATGCACAACGTATCGACAGCATCGGAAACCTGGCTGGGGGAGTTGCCCACGACTTCAACAACATTCTGACGTCGATCCTCGGCTCAACAGCCATCATGAAGCGAAAAATGAAGCCGCAGGAGCATTGGTACAGGCTTGTCGACATCATTGACACGGCGGCAAAGCGCGGCGCCTCGCTCACAAGGCAATTGCTGACGTTTGCGCGCAAGGGAAATGTCCAGTTTCGGCCGATGGTTATTAACGACATCATTGAAGAAACGCTCAACCTCTTTGAGCGGAGCATCGACAAAACCATTGACGTGAAGAAAACCATCACGGCCGACCTTTGCCTCATCAACGGCGATGAAGGCCAGATTCAACAGGCGTTGTTGAACATTCTTATCAACGCACGCGACTCCATGCCCGACGGCGGCATCATTGCAGTTCAGGCGGAAAGGATCAATTTCAGCGACCAGCCGACGGCTTTTACCGAAGCCCGCGTGGGTGAATACGTGGCGGTGTCCGTCGCCGATACGGGGCTCGGTATGCCAAAAGAAGTCCAGAACAGGATCTTCGAACCTTTCTTTACGACGAAGGACCAGGGAAAAGGAACCGGGTTGGGGCTCTCGGTCGTCTACGGCGTCATCAACTCGCACAACGGATTCATTACGGTTCAGAGCGAGCCCGGCGTCGGCTCCCAGTTTACGCTCTACTTCCCTCTCTTGGAAGAATCGGAGACGCTGCGACGGTCTCTGCGGGAACCCAAACTCCTGCTGGGCAGGGAAAGCGTTCTTGTCGTTGACGATGAAAAAGACGTCGGAGAAATCATCGGCGGCATGCTGGCCCAACTCGGATACAAAGTCACCATTGTCGACAGTGGCAAGAAGGCTCTCGCGCTCTACAGAAAAAAGAAACGGTTCGATGTCGTCGTGCTCGACATGAACATGCCGATGATGGGAGGCAAGGAAACATTCCTGAAATTGAAAGAGATCGACCCCAATGCAAACATCCTTCTTTCGACAGGATACAGCAATCAGAGTGTTGAATCTTCTCAAATCAGCCACGCCGTTGACGGATTCCTGCAAAAACCCTACCAGCTCGAAGAGCTCTCCAAAACGATGAGAGAGCTCCTTGAAAGAAAGCGAAACTACCAGTCATAGCTAGCCTTTCTTCTTGAAACTCCGTTAAATAAATCGTACTTTTTTACGAAGATGTTCATTTCTTTTCAGTCGCCCTCATGACCTTCGAAGAGTTTGGTGAAGAATTACGGACACTCCGTCAGGAGCGCCGTGTCTCTTTGATGGATATTTCGTCCTCCACGCGCATCAACATGAAGTTTTTGGAGGCGATCGAGGCAGGCCGTTTCAGCGTTCTTCCCCAGACGTACATTCGCGCATTCCTCAGAGAATACGCCGACGCCGTGGGCGCTCCCGTTGACGAGATTCTCACGAAATATGACGAAGCTGCACGCGGTGCATCCTCCACCAGCGTCTCCGGACCCTCGCCTCGAGAATTGAAAGAGCGGCCGACAGGCTCCGAACAAGTTCCTTCCTTCACTGTTTCGACGTTGCTGAAAAAAAACGTGGTTTTTGCGGGAATTGCCCTGGCAGCCATGAGCCTGACTCTCTATCTCATCTCCACTGGGCCAGGCAGCGGGGCATCACAGCCGCCCGCAGAAATCTCGTTTGACAACGTGGTCAAAGAGACAGAAGCTGCGTCGACAAAAAGCGTTGCGAGCTCCCCGAGTGTCCCCACGCTCAAGCCTCCTCAAGACAGCCTCCGGCTTGAGATGTCGACAAGAGATTCTGTGTGGATGAGCATTCTTATCGACGGAAAGCGGACGGAAGAGTACTTGTTCGCACCCAACCGAAAGAAAACGTGGGTTGCCAAGGACCGGTTTTCGATTACCATGGGGAATGCGGGAGGGGCATCCTTTATTCTCAACGGAAAAGAACTCGGCGTTTTGGGAAAACGAGGTGCGGTTATTCGCAACGCCATTATCGAAGACTCGACGCTCCATAACCTCTAGCCGTATGGCGCCCGGGACCGCAGCTGGGTCGGTGCGAGACAGCATTGAAGCGCTCCGAACGAAGATTCAGGAACACGATTATCGCTATTACGCCCTTGCGCAACCGGTCATCCGGGACGAGGAATACGATCGGCTGATGCGAGAGCTCGTGGAGCTGGAGGAGGAGCATCCTGAGCTGAGGACCCCCGATTCACCGACACAGCGCGTTGGAGGTCAACCGACAAAAGAATTCCCGTCGGTTTCGCATGCTGTCCCCATGCTCAGCCTGTCCAACACTTATGACGAGGATGAGGTTCGGGATTTTGACCGTCGCGTGCAGTCTCTGCTGAAGAATGAACCCTACCGGTATGTGTGCGAGCTGAAGGTGGACGGCGTGGCGGTGAGTCTGCTCTATGAACACGGACTTTTTGCGAGAGGAGCAACTCGAGGCGACGGGACCCAGGGAGACGAAATAACAAACAATTTGAAAACGATCCGATCGATTCCATTGCGACTTCGAGCTCAAAACGCAGGTTTACGGGATGTGGAAGTGCGCGGCGAAGTGTACATGAACAGAGAAGATTTCCGACGCATGAACGAAGAACGCGAGTTCGCGGGCGAGAAAACATTTGTGAATCCCCGTAACTCCGCTGCGGGGACGTTAAAACTGCAAGATCCGAAAATCGTTGCGCAGCGCCCGCTGAATTTTGTAGCGTTTAACCTCCGGTCAGAGGACATTGCTTTGCACAGTCACTATGACAACCTTGCCAGATTGCGAAGCCTCGGATTTCCGGTGAGTCAGCATGCCCGTGCATGCGAAAACCTGGACGAAGTTATTTCGTACTGGAAAGAATGGGAACGGCGCCGGGAGGAACTACCTTACGATATTGACGGCATCGTTGTCAAAGTTGATTCACTCCAACAACAGCTTCAACTTGGAACGATTGCAAAAAGTCCGAGATGGGCAATAGCATTCAAGCTTGCCGCGAGGAAAGCACAGACGGTCTTGAAGGGAATTCGTCTTCAGGGGGGACGCATCGGCACGATTACTCCTGTGGCGGATCTTCAGCCTGTGTTTCTCGCAGGGACAACGGTTTCGCGCGCGACACTGCACAACGAGGATTATATCAAGGAGTTCGATATCCGGG
>JACPSI010000047.1 GCA_016193365.1 Ignavibacteriales bacterium | reverse complement strand
TGCCGCCGACCGTTAGGCGCAAGCAAAGGTTCATCCTTATAAAAGCGGTTTGCGACTCACCTGAAGCAAGAAATCCAACAACCAACATGATGTCCGAACACATGGAAGATACACAACGGGTATGCAGGAATTGAATCCGGAGCACATTCAGTTCTTATCTCGCTACCTCGAAGACAACAGGTTCATTTGGGTTTTTCAAGAGGATCATCCGTCTCCATTTTTACAGGGATCCATTGACTTTGGAGATGACGACTTCACGATCAGTGTCATTGACAACTTCGGCGGACGACAACCAATATTGCTGAATCGTGATACCGTTGGTGCACAGGAAAGTCGAATTCCTTTTCGGCCCACGGCTGTCCTTGACTCGAATATCGTCAGTGTGTTCGTTCAATTTGTTCTCCGTGCCCCAGCCTTAAGGGATTCTCAACGTGAAACTGTCCGATCATTTCTCAGATTCCTAGTCCAGAAGCAGTTGGATTACAACCCATTTTTTTACTTCATGGAAGGGTTTTGGAAGGAACACTCTCCTGATTTTGAAAACTTTGCGCTGAGAGTGTCCCAGACATTTCTTTCACTTCAATGCATGGACACAACTCGATTTCTGCAATCCGATCAAATCATCTTAGATGAGCGCATTCTTGCAACTTACGCTGAGGAATTTGGCGAATCCACATTCGACGGAATCGCGGAAAAGCGTGCTCAATCAATGATGACTCCTGCAGATTGGTACGTTACCTTTGTGACGAAGGTCAGCTACGCTTGCATACTCAAAATGGCTTTAATTCACAAGCTGACCAGAAAGTCGATTGCTGATAAGTTTTCAGAGCTTAGAGATTTCATGGCCAATCAAGTCCAGGTCGCAATGGGTGCGGAGCGCTTGTTATCTCTTGGCTATTTCTCAGGTTTGTACCAATCGTTCATACCTCTTCAGCGTGGGGCAAATGCTGAAAAAGTTTTGAGGAGAATTCGGGCAGCATCGTGGGACCTTTTCCTCTTGCGGACACCTCTCGAACTACTGGCTCGAACAGGCGAACACGGAATAAGTCTTTCGTATGTCTGTACAGCCGATCGTGTACTCGCCGAAGTTGCAAGGAACTACACTCTCCAAATGATAATCTCAGGTTTCACCGAGAATACAGGATTCATACCAGTCTTGTCCTATGATCATTCTTTTCTACACAGATATTTAGAACGCAAAACTCTTGATCGTATCCTCGAGTCGGATAGGCAATGGCAGAAAAGCCGAATGTCCAAGTATGGACCTAAAAGGGATCCAGTTCCCGATTCAATGCTTTCGCAAATCGTAACACAATTAGAGGAAGATGTTCGATCTTTCTGCACGAATTCCACAACCACCGGTTAATATGGATCGGCGAACGAACTTTGCCTGCGCCTAACAACGGGCATTACGACATTCGCTCATTTGAAAAAGATTATAGTGCTCACTCCATGCCCAATCATTCCACTTCGTTTCATTCATTAGGCACGGCGTAATGCCCGCGGACGTTATGCGCAAGCAAAGACTCATTTTGGAAGGCGTCTTGCTGCACAAAGGTCTCAATGACGAAAAAAGAATCGTTCACTTATAGTGAAACAAGTTTAACCTCTGCTCTCGCTTCAACGAAGTCCAAATGTCTCCCAACTGGAGCTCAATCATGCAGATATCTCAAATACCACGGCTATCCGTCGTTCAGAATATCGCAATTGCAATCATAACCTCATGTTTTCAGCTGACCGTGCTTTCAGCCCAGGTTTACATGAATATTACCGTTCGCGTCGCTCGACCTGATTTACTCTTCACTATTCTCCCAAGCGAGTTAAGTCCTGTTGGTGTTCCCGTTTGTGCAACTGCCTCGCGAGGCGGGGCTGTTGCAACAGCCACAATCGATGCATCTGGGACCGCGAGACTTACAATTTCTACCGTCGAATACGGTACAACTATTAGGATCTTCGTTAACGGGGGAAATACCAAGTCTATGAACTGCGGCTCCAAGGATGCTATTGTTCTCTCCGATCTCACCGGAGCTCAGTCAGAATTCACCCTCTCTGGCGAAATCCTACGAGCAATTGACAGACACGAAACTATGGCCATCAACATCAAACTTCAATATGACGGACTTCTCCTAAAAGCACAGCAACTGATCACTCAGTTATTAGATCCAAAGTCTTCCCTCACGTACTCACAAATGACAAGCAAACTCGACAAGATTCTCGGGCCAAATTCGTATGTTGGTAGAACCTACAACAACTCTAGCGTATTGCTAAAACAAGAAGTATTGTTACAATACGCGAAGTCATTGCAAAGTCAAGCAGATGAGGCATTTGATCGCGACGACTATGACAAAGCTCATTCACTTTATTCGACATTAGTAACCAATTTTTCTAACTCATCTTCGAACTCTACGAACATTGAAAGAAAGATTCAGTTGGAATCAATATTCAGCCGCGCACAACACTGCGATTCACTTATGAATCAACTCCAGTCGATTCCGAATAATAGCAATAGACTCAAGTTCTTGCTTACGTCATCATCACAACTATCGAGTTCCGACCCTTGCTTAGAAAAACTCAACGAATTAAGAGGAGAACTTGAAAAAGAAATCGAGTCTGATTCCATACTGGCTGAAATGTCGCGACTTAAATCAGAAGATCAGAAGGCCATCAAGAAATTTAAGGTGGACAAGAATGCTTCACCAATGGACTTTCTCACCAACCCTTTTGCGTACAAAGGCAAGTCTGTAGCTTTAAGTGCTGTAGTTGAAAAATTCGAGACCCCAACTTCAGCTTTGATGACTTATGGTACGCGAACATTCTATGCAGTTTTCAAAATTCCTCCTCCTAAGAAATACAACGTGTTGCATTTAATTGTCAAAGTAAAAGGAACAACCATGGTCAAAAACGCATACGGCACTTCTGTGAAAGTCCCTCACGTAGATATCGTCCATATCCTCAACACATCGCCATAGTCGGTGACGTACGAGGAATCAAACTGAGAGTTTCAACATACCGCCGCAGACCAATGTGAACGAATGATGGGATCTAACTGGCGCGACTGTATCATTATCTTCATCGACTTGGTTGGAGTGAAAAAACTTGCTGCAAAGAACGGGGCGGGCTCGAAACTCATGCAAAAACTCTATTCCCTCGCTGTGACAAACCTGCCACAGTTAACGAGCGTCAGTCGAGCCTATGTCTGGAATGACTCTATCCTTCTCCTGTCGTATATCGGCAATTCGAGTGATTCATTCGTGGCCATCATGAAGGACGCCGATAAGTTCAAGCGACACGTTGATACTCTCATGAGCAGCTACGCCATTGCGGTTAAGGGACAAACGTTTCCTAGTCTTCGCAAACAGGGACGATCTCCAGCGAATGTCACTTTCCTTGAGGCCTCAAGTTGGGCTATGGCCAATTGTTTCGAAATTGAAAGGAGGCTCAAAAAACTTCGTGCAAGTTGGTATGTTGATGGTCGAATCGCTAACAAACTGCGCGGTACGACCCGATCAACCAAGCACAAAGTTCAACTTTACCCCTCTGGGCAGAGTCGAGCTGTTCATTCTTACAAAGACTATCTGTGGGAATAATTGTGCCGCAAAACGCGATTGAAATGGAACTTTGCCTGCGCATAACAGCGGGCATTACGTCGTTCGCTCATTTGTGAATTATTATAGTGCTCACTCCATGCGCAATCATTCCACTGACGTTCCATTCGTTGCGCACGGCGTAATGCCCGCGGACGTTATGCGCAATGCCGCCTAGCCTCTAGCCCGCTCATTTAGTGAAAGGAGCAACCTTGAGATCGTTTCTTCAATTCATCGCATCGAACTGGAAGGAGATAATCGCTCTCCTGGCCCTTATTCTTTCCCTTGTCAATCTCTGGTACAACTTTTTCTTGAAAGGCGACCCGATTTTCGCATGTTCACGTTGGACTGCGGTCCAGATGTTGTCCAACCAGGCCCCGCGAGCCACATTCGCCATTCAAATCTCGGTTTACAATAGAGGTAAAGTTTCTCTGCAGGTTTACGATTTTGTTCTCCACGCGAAATCAGATGACGGACAAAAGGTGACATACGAGCCTGTTGTGCTATGGGATTTACGACAATGGTTGGAAGATGGAAATCGACCTGATAAAGTCGGTCGGGCCCAAAAAGGCATGGTACCCTTGCCGTTGATCGTCTCTCCAGGTCAACTCTATGATTTTAGCTACCCAATTTTGTTCTTGCCCATTGATAAGACAACCCTAATTGATCCAGCAACTGCGAAGAAAGTCACTCTGGACTTGTACGCAAGGACAGACAGGGAGGAAGAATATCAACCTATTGGACGACAAGATTTCAATGCTGATGATATAAGAAGCGTACTGACAAATACCTTTGTCTCAATTGTCTCAACCGAATCTTCCTCGAAGCGCCAAGAATTGCTTGAAACTCTGAAATAGGCGGGCTAATGTATAACGGACTCAGTAGCGTTCACGGCGGCACTGCGCATAACAACGGGCATTACGTCGCTCGCTCATTACAGAGTATTATAGTGCTCGCTCCATGTGCAACTATTCCACTTCGTTTCATTTGTTGCACACGGCGTAATGCCCGCGGACGTTAGCTGCCATTTGCCCTACTGAATATTACTTGAACCGAAATTGAATCTACTGCAAGACATATTTCAGAAGCAACTCGCACAGATCGTGCCCGAGTTGGCTGCCCAAGCTGTCTCTCGTAAGATGTCTGAACACGGAATCTCGCTCTCGCAATCGGACAAGCGTCGCTTAGTCGCTCATATATCGCAAAGCAAGCTTGGAACCTTTCGATTCCAGAAATGGAAATTCTGGGATCGCCGTTCAATCAAAGTAGACCTTACTGAACAGGAAATCAAGAACATCGAAGACAAAAGCTCAGCCATCATCGACAAGTTGCCTTCTCTTGTCGAATCAATCGCAGAGGAAATCACCAACCATATGGCAGACGTTCTCAAAGAGCGTTGGCCGTCTCAGCAACGGCCTCAACAACAAACAATACGAACCTTTGAGGCCAATCTCGCTCTCAGATGGAAGAAACCACTCGATCTTATTTCAATGATTCTCACGATTGGGAGCGAACTGGGATCCAACCTAAACGTTGAACTGAGAAAGGAAGGAACGGGCGGCTTTTTGGTCGATGTGCTCACTCGCCTGCATGCCAGAGCTTGCCAAGTTGCTGGTGAAGTAATCTGCCTTTTGTCTTCTGGCTATGCAGACGGAGCAATGGCGCGTTGGCGCACACTTCACGAGATTGCAGTGGTTGCGTTGTTTATCCAAGCTCAAGGCGAGGAATGCGCCGAGCGATATGTTCGTCATTCTCTTGTTGATTCATATCGCGCCGCACTAAATTATCAGAAATATCGGGAGAGACTTGGAGAACCTCCGTTGGAACAAAAGGAACTAGCAGCGCTCAAGCAATCGTATGATGACCTGCAGAATAGGTTCGGTACTGATTATAGAGAGCAGTATGGTTGGGCCGCAGCCGCTTTAGGAAATCCTAATCCGAAGTTTGCGGACATAGAGCGAGCCGTTGGCATTGATCATCTCCGGCCTTACTACAAGATGGCAAGTTACAATGTACACGCGAACCCCAAAGGGGTTTTCTTCAAATTGGGCCTAATTCACGAAACTCAACTTTTGTTGGCTGGGCCATCCAATTTCGGTTTAGCCGATCCTGGACAAAATGCTGCCCTATCACTTTGTCACGTATCTTCTGCTCTCATTGTGTTACATCCAACTTTGGACGCAATCGTCACCGTAAAAGTTATGCTATCTCTTGCATCGGAAGCAGCAGAGTCGTTCGTAGCCGTTCAGCATGCGATAGAACAGGAAGAAATCGAGAAACCCATAAGGGCAAACGGCATATAACAGGCCGCACTGCGACATTCGCTCATTTGATATGGCGAAGTGAATTCAGAGAAAGATCTTTATAGAGCTCATTCATTGCCCAACCTTTTCGCTAACGCTTCATTCATTGCGCACTGCGTCGTGCGGCCGGAACGTTATACGTCATGCTGCACCTTTGATAGTTTTACGTGGCGGCACCTGCTCATTCAATCTGTCTGTTTATAGACAATGCGTCGGAGGAGATAGGCAATGCGTAAAGTGACATTCGGTGTTGGCAACAGTCTCGATAATTACATCGCTCGTAGCAACCACGACGTCGATTGGCTTTCTTGGAATAATGAGGTAGCATCCATCTCAGCCGAATTCTGGAAGACAATCGACACCGTCGTGATGGGCCGCAAGACTTACGAAGTCGGTCAAAGGTGGTACTACCTCATACCCCGGAGGGAAGAATTACGTCTTCTCACGCACAATGAAGAAGAGTCCTCACAAGGATGTCGAGATTATCTCCGGTGACGCCATTAAATTTATCCGACAACTCAGAAAGCAGCAAGGCAAAGGGATCTGCGTGATGGGAGGTGGGGAATTAGTACGGTCATTTCTTGAAGCGGATTTAATCGACGAGATTGGTTTGAATATTCACCCGGTTTTGCTCGGCTCAGGCATCCCTCTTTTCTTTCAGATGACCAGGCAAATCAACTTGGAATTGCTGGAAAATAGAACTCTCTCGAAAGGTTGTGTCTATCTTTTGTACCGCGTCAAACGTTGATGGTGTATCTCCAGCTTAAAGATTGAAAAACGTGCCGCCACGTAACGAACATATGGAGCAAGCACGAACGCATATCAGGCGTAACCGCCGTTCCTGAAATTGCTAGCCGAAATGTCGTTGCACGGAGGAGCTCGGAAGGATTAATGAGACACAGTATGGATCACTTTAGAACTCGTACCAACTCAACAAATTAATAACGGACTACGTTATGAATCCACAGAAAGACAACGTCGAGGAAACTGATCAACGAATGTCTATTGTAGGACTTTGGGGCGTCCGGTACCAAGTAAAAGATGTCCAGCGCTCAATCGCATTCTACACACGAACGCTCGGTTTCAATCTCGACCACCAAAACTTGCCTGCGTTTGGTCAGGTCTCAATCAGTAATCTCAAACTTATTCTCAGCGGTCCAGGTGCTTCTGGTTCTCGACAAATGCCCGATGGGCGCCAACAAGAACCGGGCGGATGGAATCGGATAGTTCTCCAAGTAAAAGATTTGCCTGCACGAATAGCCAATCTCAAGAAAAAGGGAGTCTATTTCCGAAATGAAACGGAAGTCGGCCCCGGCGGCAGGCAGATTCAGATTGAGGATCCTGACGGTAATCCGATTGAGTTGTTCGAGCCTGCTACGTAATGAAGACGGCGGCTGCTGCTAAAAAAAGCTGCACTACGACCCCGACTAAAAGCATGTCGGTGCAAGCGTTCGCTCATTTAAAAAATTGATTATAGTGCTCACTCTATGCCTAACCATTCCGCTAACGATCCATTCATTTGGCGCTGCGTTGTTTGCCCGACCGTTATACGCCACGCAGCCAAATGAGAAGTTGGGATGGTCACTTTGCGCATTACTTTTCGATTCTTTAGAAAACATTCAAAAGGAGCTAACCCATGGCAGAGACAAAGGTCGTGCTAATCGCTGGTGCCTCTTCGGAGATCGGTCAGGCGACCGGACAGCTTTTAGTACAAAAGGGATATCGAGTCTTCGGCACGAGCCGCGACATCGCCGGTTTGTCCCTCGCTGGTGTAGAAATGGTAGCCCTAGATGTCACTTCTGATGACTCTGTCGCTGCTTGCCTCCACACTGTTCTCCAACGCACCGGTCGCCTCGACGTTCTCATTAATCTCGTCTCCTATGTCGTTGAAGGTGCGTTTGAGGAAGTGACATTGGAGGAGGCGAAAGCGTTATTCGAGACGAACTTTTTCGGCATGCACCGACTCGCCAAGGGCGTGTTGCCGACCATGCGCCATCAGCGTGAGGGTATGATCATTAATGTTTCGGCGCTGTCCGGAGTTGTTGCAGTGCCGTACATGGGGATGTTTACAGCCACGCGCTTTGCCGTCGAGGGCGCCACGGAGGCGCTGTGGCACGAGGTGCGTCCCTTTAATGTCCATGTTTCGTTGCTGCAAATCATGTCGCCCATCAAAACGCAGGTTTTCCAGAGAAGCATCAGGTCCGCCGCCCTGTCAATGGACGAATACCGAACTCCACGGCAGCGATTGGTCAACTTCATCCGCCAAAGCACAGAGGCCGGACCTGGGCCGAACATCGTCGCCGAGGCCTTCCTACGTATCATCGAAACGCGCTCGCCTCGCATCCGCTATCGGGTCGGGCCAGGTGCGACCATGATGACAGTGATGCGTCGGATCATACCGGACACAATTTTGCAGCGAATGCTAGCAAAGAGAATGCTCAGTAGCTAAGAGTACGTTTATGCATTCTGTCCGCCCAACTTCTCACGAACTGCGCGGCGCATAATACGGCAAACAACGACACTCGTTCATTCGAGAAGGCTATGGTAAAGCTTGGTGAAAGAATCAGTTGTGCTCGCTCCATGCCCAATCATTTCTCCGCCAGAGGCGGATCCATTCATTGGGCACGGCCCGCCATCAAGATTGGCGGGCTGGCGTAATGCCCGCAGACGTTAGGCGCCAGGCGCCCAGAGGAAGGACTAGAAGAGACTCAAATAATCTCGAGCACCATGAAGGATGCGATGCACGTAAATTGTTTTTCCTTCCATGGTGTAGAAAATGAGGTAATTTGCTACAACGAGGTAGCGGTATCCCAAGCGAGTAAGCTCCTCCTCGTCGGGAACACGGCCTAACTGAGGATTTCGCGCAAGCAATTGAAGATTCTTTTCAATTTTCGTTGAGAGTGTTTCTGCAGCTGAAGGTCGGTCTGCAGCGATGTAGGTCACGATTTCCGTCAGATCGTCTTCCGCAACCCGAAGGAGCCGGAGCCGGATCCTATATTTCACGCCGACTCACGAATGCGCTTGCGAAGGTCTTTCATCACCTGGGTCAGTGTTCGGCCTCTGTCACCATGCGCTCTCTGAGACTGGGCGACTGCAAGCTTGCTGAAGAGATCAAGTTTCAGCTGGAGCTTGCTATATTGAGCCATCGACATGACGACCATGTCCCCTTCCCCATTTTTTGTGATGAAAATCGGCTCGTCCGATTTGTGCGCAAGCTCAGAAATTTTGTTAGCTTTGTTCCTCAGATCGGAAATCGGTTTGATAACAGGCATCGCATCCTCCAAGAGTGTGTATAGCAAAATTATATCATTTACGTGAGAAAGTCAATAACGGCGACCGGCGCATAACAAGCAAAATAACGGGCGAAGTTAACGGCTCTGGACGCATCGCCCAATCGTTCCACTAACGCTCCATTCTTTGGGCGCTGCGTTATGTTGCGACCGTTAGGCGCAATGCCCCATGTTCAATTACCAATTCAGTGTCACAGAAAGGAGAGTCTCTATGATCCGCATACCACACGTCTTGTTGAGTCGATGGTGGCTAGTTACTGTCTTGTGTATTCTCATTTGTGCCGCAGCATGCCAACAAGAGAAGCAGCAACCCCAGGAAAAAGCTCAGGAAACAAGTCCCCAACACCAACCCACTACAAAGGAGAATTTAACGATGGCTTTCTATTTGACGCGGTTTAGCTATACGCCCGAAACCTGGGCTCGATTGATGAAGAACCCTGAAGACCGCCGCGAGGCTGCACGCAAGTACATCGAGTCAGTCGGCGGGAAGCTACACGGTTTCTGGTACGCCTTCGGCGCGTACGACGGCTACTGCCTCTGGGAATCGCCTGACAACATCTCGATGGCAGCAGTCGGCATCGCGATCACTGGCGGTGGCGCGTTGTCGAAGTTCGAGACGACGCCGCTGCTCACCGTCGAGGAGACCATCGAGGCTCTTCGCCGTGCCCAGAAGGTCGCCTATCGTCCGCCTGGAGCGAAGTGAGCAAGAAGATGGGGCACTGGGCATAACAAGCGTAAGCAAAGATACATTTTTGGTGGGGCGTTTTGCGGCATATCTAATCGAAGAGAGCGGTTGTATCTGGAAACCATGTAAACAATTGTTGGACGGACGCTAGGCGATGACAGGGTACACGCGGTCGCAATGAGATCCATCGAAGCTGCCATTGACATTCACGCGAGTCCGGAGGCGGTTTTCGACCTCATCCACGATTACCCGCGACGGCTCGAGTGGGACCCGTTCCTCAAGGAGGCACGTCTGCTTGAGGGTGCCGAATCAGCCGGCCTCGGAGTGAAGGCCCGGTGCACTGCTAGAAACGGGTTCGGTGGCCTCGCTATGGAGACGGTCTACGTGTCCTTTGATCGGCCGCGAGTCGCTGCTGTGAAGATGACGAAGGGACCCGCGGTTCTCGAGACTTTCGCCGCCAGCCTTCGTCAGGAGGGCATCGAGCCTGAAGTCACCCGGGTAACCTATCGTTTCAATTTCTCGACCAAGCCGCGATGGCTCCGCATGATTGCCGATCCAATCGCGGCGAGTCTCTTCCGACGGGAGGTGCGGCAGAGACTGCAAGCGCTTAAGCGCCATCTGGAGCGCTCGAAATGACCCGCGATATCCAGGGGCGCCGAGCGAGCGCTGTCCAACAAACAAGATCGTCCGTATATCATCGGTCAGGCTCTTCTTGTTGTGCCGCAAAACGCGATTAATATTGAACTTTACCAGCGCATAACACGGCAAACAACGACACTCGCTCTTTTCATATGGCTATGTTGAACCTTGGTAAGAGAATCAGTTGTGCTCGTTGCATCGTTTTGCTCACGATGAATTTGTCATTTGATGGTTCGCAAAACGGCGGCGTTGTTTGCCGAGACGTTTTATGCGTCATTGGTTTGCGTTTCAAGGCACGATCGAATTGATTCTCCAGGCGCTGAGCGACGTTTGTAGCAACGACAATACTGCGAGGACATTATGAACTCCCTATACATTGTAATTGCAGTTTCTTTCGTAACGCTGCAGGGTTGCACCTTCAATTACGTGCTGACACAAGAAGACGTGAACAAGGGAGTGATTCCAATTGAAACCTCAATTCGCGTAACGCCCGATGATAGCAGGGTAATCGAGAGCGGGCCTTTCCGACACGTGTTCGTCCAAGAGGCGTTTGATTTCGTGATCGGGTCGGGCTCGGAGCGAAAATCGGGAATGCCGTTCGCCGGAAAAGTGCTTCGCTCGGAAATTGATTCCACCCGCACATCATTGTGTTTTTCACAAGAAAAAGCCGGTGTCGACTCCACGACACTGATTCTTGAGGAACAAAAGGCTTTCTTCGTAAGGGAAAAAAAGAGCAATGCAACAGCGGTTATTCTCTCACTTTTGCTCACCAGCACAGGACATGCGTATGGGGGGAATTGGACCAGGGGACTTCTGTTTTCTGCAGGCAGGATAGGAAGCGGAGTTATTGCGGCTGCAGGCGTTAAAGGTTCAGGAGGATTCTTTTTTTCAAAACCGCCCGAGCCTACTGGCTTGTTCTATATTGGCGTGGTAACCGGGATTTTATTCACCGTTTGGGAAGCTGTTGATGCATCCCGCGAAGTTGACAAGTACAATGAAGAGATTATACACACCAAGGCCTTCGACATAACTATCAGTCCGGATAACCAAAAGGCTCAATTCACATTTCATTACAGTTTTTGATTTGCGCAAAACCCTTCTCATAATAACGGGCGCTTGAGCATTCTCGCTCATTCTTGAAAATTTCCTCCGGAGGCGCCAGCCCAGCAATTCCCGCCATTCCGCCAAAAAAATGGCGGACACGTAAGATCGGCGAGCAAGCGTAGTGCGGCTCTTCTCATTCACACACCATCTAAGGAGATTTCATGAACGCTCTCCAATTTGTTGTCGTAGCATTTACAGTGATTGCGTACAACATTTCCGCTCAGGCTCAGGAAACGAACAACGGTCAATCAACCCAACTCAAGGTGACTCGCATGTCTCAGAAAGAGTTGTTTGAAAAAATGATAGGGAAATGGGAAGGCACCAGTAAAACCTGGTTCGAACCCGGCAAGCTCGCCGACGAGTCAAAGGTCACCGGCGATATCACCGGAGTCCTTGACGGCCGGTTTCTTCGTCACACATACGAAGGCACGATCCAGGGAAAACCGCGACACGGCGAAGAACTGATAGGTTTCAATTCCATGACGAAGACGTTTCAATGCTCGTGGGTGGACGATTTTCACATGAACTATGCTATTATGTTCTCGCAAGGCAAGGCGACCGAGAGCGGTTTCTCCGTGCGGGGCGACTACGACGTCGGTGAGAATCAACCGAAATGGGGCTGGAGGACGGAATTCGAACTGCTCGATGACAACCATTTGACGATCACTGCCCATAACATCTATCCTGAGGGAATGGAAGCAAAAGCTGTTGAGACGATATACCGTCGGGTTAAGTAAGCTGAATGAAACCGTTTCGCATTTTTGTGGTGCAGGAAATTCGAGGGCTTTGGTAATTCAGACCTCACCCTTCAAGGGGGTTCGGGAACCCTCTCCTGGGAGGAGAGGGTTTTGTCGTCGCGTTAACGGACCTCTGCTTCAGCATATGAGGAAATTACGTGGCTGTGAGGATCATAGAAATAGATTGGAAAACGGAATTCGAGATACTTGATGGCGACTATTTGACGATCACTGCCCATAACATCCATCCTGAGGGAATGGAAGCCAAGGCTGTCGAGACGACTTACCGTCGCGTCAAAATAAGGAATAGGCACCGTCCTCAATGACACAACTTATTTACCATTTCGCCGTATTAGGTTGATACACCCGCAACGCTGATATCGATTTCCCAGAACCGAAATGCCAGGTCGTTCCGTTGAAGCTTCGCCGCAATCTTACACAAGAATCGCAGGCGTTTTGTATTTGATCATCAGAGTCCATCAGCGCCCAGCCACCAGCAAGTGCATTCTCATTCAGATCAGGGAATTCAACGATGAAAGAAACCGCAGAGCAATACAAAGCACGCATCACCGGCTACGTTGCCGGTGTGAATCATTTCAAAGTCTTTCAAGCAACGCCCAAAAAACTGGCCAAGCTGGTCAAGAAAGCAACGGCAAGGAAACTCAACGAGCGGCCAGCATCCGACAAATGGTCGGTATCAGAAATTGTCACGCATCTCGCGGAAAGCGAACTTGTCATCGGCTATCGATTGCGGCTGATGCTGGGGTCAAACGGCACGCCGATTCAGGTCGTTGACCAGGACGCTTGGCAAGCCAATGCCCGCTACCTGATCAAGGACACAAAAGAAGCGTTTCAACTCTTTGAGGTCCTGCGTGCAAACAATGTTTCTCTTCTGAAGTCTCTTTCCAGGGAACAATGGGACTACTACGGAATGCACCAGGAACGCGGAAAGGAGACAATCGCCCGCGTGGTGGAGATGTATGCCGGGCACGATGTGAACCACATGCTTCAGATAGAACACATTCTGGCGCCAGGTTCGCACGAAACAATAGTTGAGGAGTAAAGGTTTGAATTTCGACGAGTTATTATACTTCATTCAATCACTCACATTAGGAGGCACTTCGAAATGACACAACGAATAGCAGAATCGTCATCGCTCATCAAATTCAGGGCAGCCACTCTCTTTTGGTTCCTTTTTACCGTTGCTCTCTGCCCACTCATGGCGCAGGCTTTAATGGCCGAAGATGGAATCAAAGGCAATCTCGTCACGGTTGACTGGCTTCAAAAAAATATCAAGAATGCCAATGTCCTGGTACTCGATGCATCACCCGGTCCGATGTACGCAGCGCAACACATTCCGGGCGCAGTCAATGTCGACCTGTTGACGTACGGGGCTCAGGAGACTCCGATCTCCAAAATGGAAGAACGCTTCCAATCCTGGGGAATCAGCGCTGGCAAAAAGATCGTCTTCTACGACCAGGGCGGCTCCTTCATGGCCACCAGGTTGTTTTACGACCTCCTGTATCACGGCTTTGCGGTAAAAGATCTTTTCGTCCTCGACGGCGGACTTTCCAAATGGCAGGCTGATGGAGGGCAGGTAACGAAGGAGGCCACACCTGCTCCGAAGAAAGGAACTTTCCGCATCACAAAGTTCAAGGAAGATGTAAGAGTCAAGCTTCCGGAATTCCTTTCCGCATCCGGTGACCCGGGGAAGAATGCTCTCGTGGAGGGTCTGGGCCCCAACTGGCATTTTGGAGAGGTCCGCCCCTTTGACCGGCCCGGACATATCCCGAACGGCATCATGTTGCCCAGCGCAGACTTTTTCAATGAGGACAAGACGTTCAAATCAGCTGAAGAGATTGAGAAAATGATGGGCTATGTGGGCGTCAAGCCCGAACAGCAGGTGTATACGTACTGTGGCGGTGGCATTGCCGCAAGTGTGCCGTGGTTCGCCGCTAAGTTCATATTGAATTATCCAAAGGTTAAACTGTACGAAGAGTCTGAGATGGGATGGTTGCAGGATGAAAGGGAGCTCCCGTACTGGACATACGATGCCCCGCTGCTGATGAGAGAAACAGACTGGCTGCAAGCGTGGGGAAGCGGCCGGATGATGAGGATGTACGGCGTTACACAAGTCAGCATCGTGGATGTACGTCCCGCCGAAACGTTCCATCAGGGACATGTGCCATTTGCATTGAACATCCCTGCCGATGTGTTCAAAAGCAATTTCAACAATCCCGAAAAGCTTGCTCAGAAATTGGGCCCGGCGGGCATCGACGCCTCTCACGAGGCAGTGATCGTTTCGGGCGCCGGGTTGAGCAAAGAGTCGGCCCTGGCGTTCGTTGCATTGGAGAAACTTGGACAGAAGAAAGTCTCTGTCTTCGTGGACTCTCTTGGCAAATGGACACAACCAGGTTATGCTTTAACAAAGGATACGACCGCTGTTCGCCCGAAAAAAGGCTTCGGCGACGTGGCCATACCTCCCACGACGTATCCGGTAAAACTCCGCAAGGACATCATAATCTCGGACCCCAAAAATACAAAGGGAGTCTATCCCAAAGTATTCATTGCCTCGGGTGCGAATGTGCCCGCGAAAAATCAGGAGGGCACAGTAGTTCATGTTCCCTACACTAATCTCTTGAATGCCGACGGCACGCCAAAAGCCGCGAAAGATATCTGGAACATTCTCGTAAAGGCCGGGGTCCCGAGATATGCGGAGCTTGTATGCTTCTCCGACGATCCGGGTGAAGCGGCAGTAAACTATTTCATCCTCAAACTCATGGGCTACCCTGATGTCAAGGTGCTGTTGATGTGATACGATGAAGGCATTCGTATATGAAAGATATGGGCCGCCCGATGTTCTCGAGTTGAGAGACGTGCCAAAACCTGTGCCCAAGGACAATGAAGTCGTGATAAAAATCCATGCTACAACCGTTACGTCGGGAGATTGGAGGGCACGAACTCTCAATGTGCCCAAGGGTTTCGGGCTCATGTCGCGTTTGTTCTTTGGAATCTCAAAACCAAGGCAGCCTATTCTCGGGACAGAGCTCGCCGGGGAAGTTGAAGCAATCGGCAAGGACGTACGCAAATTCAAAATCGGCGATAAGATCTTTGCATTCGCCGGCGCTGGCATGGGTTGTTATGCGGAGTACAAATGCATGCCCGAGGACGGCCCATTGGCATTGAAACCAGCGAATCTCACCTACGAGGAAGCAGCGGCTCTATCCTTTGGCGGCACGACGGCTCTGAATTTCTTCAGGAGAGGAAAGCTCCAGAGCGGGGAGAAAGTTCTCGTCAATGGCGCTTCGGGTGGAGTCGGGACAGCCGCGGTGCAGCTTGCCAGGCACTTCGGTGCAGATGTGACCGGGGTGTGCAGTGCTGCGAACGTGGATTTGGTGCGATCCCTGGGTGCCGCTCAAGTTATCGACTACACGAAAGAGGATTTCACGAAGAATGGCGAAACGTACGACGTCATTGTCGATACAGTCGGCACAGCTCCCTTCTCCCGTTGCAAAGGTTCGCTGAAAGAAGAAGGGCGTCTTCTTTTGGTTTTAGGCGAACTATCAGATTTACTTCAGATCCCATGGGTGGCGATGACGGGCAAGAAGAGAATCATCGGCGGACCGGCATCCGAGCGACCAGAGGATTTGCGTTTTCTTGCTCAGTTAGCCGAGGAAGGAAAACTCAGGCCTGTCATTGACCGTCGCTATCCACTGGAGCAGGTTGTGGAGGCTCACCGCTACGTCGATACCGGACGAAAGCGGGGAAATGTTGTGATAAGCCTTTCGACTTAGCTTCCCGGTTTGTGATACAAGCCATTCCTTGAAGAATGTGATTCGGCAGCACTGTTTGAGTGACCGTTATTGCCCAGACCACGAACCTGCCCTAAAATTTGACCTGACTCAAGGGCCCTTTCTACTTCCACCAGTTTCTTTTTTGCGGGCAGACAGCGGAATCGAAGCTTTCTCAGGAATCCCTGGGAATCTTTGAACGACATCATGAACTCGATGCTGTCAATCGCCACGCCATGCATCGTTCTGAATCGAATCCATCCCGACTGCCCGGTGTAAAGGGCATTCGTGCTTCCTTCAACGTACACACCTTTCGGTACCTTGAGCATGATTGCCTTCATCGGCCCTCCCTGATTCTGAATGTGACACGTTACCATGGCGCCATTGCTGACGCATTGTGTAAGCCTGATTTTCGGCTCTACTTTCACACGGCGTTTGGGCGGGGAGAGCTTTCCCGTCGCAGTCACCGATGGCATTCCTTGCGGTGGAGTGGGGATCGTGTTCACCTGCACGAAGCCGGTCAAATCTGCTTGGATGGGGGCCGGCCTATACTCTTCTCCCCGGGATTTTCGTGACACAACATCGAGTATGGATGGGCTTTGCGTCTCGACGAGCCTCAACTTTACGGCAAGCGATGCAAACCCGACTCCAAACAAGAGCCCTCCGCCATGAGCCCAATGTCCGATCCCATCCTGGCTTCCTATAAAGACAGTGGTAAAATCAAAAACATTCCACGCGAGAATCAACCAAATGGCTTTCGTTTCCAGTTCTCCCGATTTGATTCGCAGCCACCTCGGCTTCGCGTTCAAGGAGAACGTGAGAACGCGATTATTTGGGAACAGGACAAGCGCCATTCCGACAATGCCGTTTATTGCACCGCTTGCGCCGACAGCCGGGCTTCCATCCACTGAGAGATGGATGACGCCTGCACACATGCCAAAACAAAGATAAAGAATCGGATATGCAATATTCCCGACTGCCGCGTTGATGACATTGCCAAAGAGCCAGAGAAACAGAATATTGCCAAGCAGGTGGAAAAAATCGCCATGCAAAAACAAGCTGCCGATCATTTGAGAGACGTTCCAGTCTCGCAGAACGAATGCGCCGAAACCCTCCGAGGATGGAATTCCTGTGAAAGCCAGAAGAAACAGAGCGACCGTTATCGCGATCATCACGATATTCGCAGCTGGGAAACGCGTGAACGTCGTTTCCATTTTGAAGGGAATAAAAGACATTTGCAAAACTTTGATGTTGGGTTTGAGGGGAATGAATGAAGAAGGCTGCAATGAGCGGTCTACGTTTGCGGCTCGCTACAACAGTGCACGTCCCTTCCCTTCGCTTGATAACATCGCAAGGTACAGACGGCACAAAAACGAGTCAAGTGAAGAAAAATTCATCTCGCTTTCGGAGAGTTCCAACAGGATGTCATGTAGGAATGCGGCTTGCTCGACCACCAAGGAGACGGAGTGAATCGCACTGAATGGGTCTCATGATCCTTGCTGTATTAAACATGCATCGATGTCATGGTTCGCCCTTTCCTCCGTGCATACACAAAGGCAACAAGTCCGGCGAGAATCGACGCGAGCGCCAGGATTCCCACAAACGGAAGCACCACGACGGAGGTTATCAGCGAAATCCACGGCAAGATCCTCTTCGGGCCTCTCACTTTCAGGAGTTTGATTCCAGACCCCGAACCTATGATGTAGGTGAGAATGGCCGCACCGCTGGGGACGAGCAAGGCCGTTTGCAGATCGACGTCCAGGAAATAATAAACTATCAACATGCAGGCTGAGAATCCTGATAGCATCATAAGACTTCGCGTTGGAGTCCCACTCCTGGGATGCACATACTCCAGTCCTTTGGGGAATCCTCCGTCTCTTGCCACAGCGAGAATAACACGGGACATGCCTGAGGTGTACGCGTTCACAGTGGCAAAGATGATAACGACAGCGAGGACCGCCGTCCCGATTGCGCCGTAGGAACCCATCACAGCAGAAAGGATAGCGGCAAATGGTGCAACGCTTCCTTCCGCCTTGTAGGCAAGTGTACCGACGGTTACCACTGCAACGGCAAGATAGAGGCCGCCGATGAGCAGGACGCTGAGAATTATGCTTCGTTGAAAATCGCGCTTTGGATCTTCGAATTCTTCGGCGACGTTGGAGACATTCTCGTACCCAAGGAACGACCAAAAAATGAGCGCTGCCGCTGGGGCAAAAGGCCATTCGAAAAAAACGGCGAGAAATTTTGCACCTCTATCGAGCCGATGGACAAAGCTACCGCACTTACCAGCAGCCCAACGATGGCGACAACCACACCGAGCTGGATGCGATTACTGAAGACGATCCCGCGATAATTGACGACAAACGCCAGAAGGGTCACAGAACCGGCAACAAGATAAATCCCTAGCCTGCTCATGGGAAACGCATACGCAAGATAGGAAGCAGCGATGAGCGTCGCCGCGGGGCCGCCGGTAATATACCAGAACGCGAAAAGCCACCCGGTCACGACCGCCGCGGGCAGGCCAAAGCTCTCTTTTGCGAAGGCATAGATGCCTCCGGATTCCGGGTTACGCGAAGAGAGTGAAGCGAAGGTGTACGCGAAAGGATAGCTGGCGAGAGATAGGATCAACCATGCAATGAGCGATGCCGGCCCTGCAAGCTGTGCGGCAAGTCCGGGCAAAACAAGCACGCCCGACCCAAGGACAGAGCTGACGTAGAGCGCAACAGCATGACGCAGCCTGATTGCTTTCTTAAGCTTACCTGCGCGCTCAGAACCGGATAAGGGAATTCCTTCTGCTGTCTCCGCCACTTCAGTCGGCAGGTTGGATGTTGTGGTTCATCCGGAAAAAATTTGTCGGGTCGTAGCGTTTCTTGATAGACACAAGCCTGCCCCAGGATGACCCGGGATAAGCCTCGCGAACACGAGCCGCACCTTCATCGCCGAGGAAATTGACGTACACGCCTCCCTCACCCTGTCGTAACGCCTTCGCAAGACCCGATACCCAGGCATTATGAACAGGTGCGTCTTCGTGCTTCTCATACAACGCAGCCACATTCACCATGATCTTGCGCTTCCGATGAGCAAACGCGGTTGCTTCATTGGACACGCGAGCCATCGCTCCGCCGAGAATGCGAAGCTGCGTCACCGACATCGAAGCAGTCGAAGCTTTCAGGTGGTCGACTATTGTCTCCGATGTCCTTTGATCAACGGTGTCAATAAACATATTGTGCACCGCAGCTGCAACTGGATGAGGGCCTTCCGGACCTTCGAACATCTCGTGATACTTCATAGGCCGAACCATATCCATGATCGGCTTCGCGAGAGCCTTTAATGGTGCAATCACACGCTGGCCGGCCTCAGTTTCACCGGCATACACCATCATAGCCATAATAATGAGTTGCCCATGGTACTCTTTTGGAACGAATGGCATGGGTGGCGCTGGCATCACATTAGCAAGTACAGAGAGTTCCTCGGGCGCGGCTTCTGCTTCAGCAATGAACGACCGGATGATTTCTGCATTCGCCGGTTGCATCATGATTCCCCCTACGATTGAAGGAACTTCATGAAGTCGAAACATGAATCGCGTTGCAACGCCGAAGTTGCCGCCGCCACCGCGGATTGCCCAGAAGAGATCCGGATGATTTTCCGCGTCCGTGCGCAAGAGTTTCCCGTCCGCAGTTACAATGTCGGCTGCCAGGAGATCGTCGATGGTGAGTCCGTATTTGCGCACGAAGAAACCAACCCCGCCTCCAAGCGTGATTCCACCGATTCCGACTGTGGCCGTATCCCCGAAACCGACGGCGAGTCCGTGCGTTCCGGCTTCTTTTGTAAACTGGCCCGCCGTCAATCCCGTTTCAGCCCACGCCGTCTGTTTTGTCTTATCGATTTCGATCTTTTTCATGTCTGAGAGGTCGAGAACGATTCCACCTTCTGACATGCTATGTCCGGCAAGACTGTGGCCACCGCTTCGGATAGCGAGCTCCAACTCGTTCTCGCGGGCAAAAGAAACAACTCGTGAAACGTCAGTCTCATTCGCGGCCTTGATGATGGCAGCAGGTCTGCGGTTATTCCAACCGTAGAAGAGCGCGCGTGCGTTGTCGAATCCGGCATCATCCGGTGTGAGCACGCGACCGTTGAGTTTGGCGCCGAGCTTTTCTTTTACCGAAGTTTTATCGCGTTTGTCGGTCATCTGTTATTATTCCTTCTTGTTCAGGTTCTGATTTCACACACATTGTCCTGCGGTTTATCCATAGCTCGGCTGACGGAATAATAACATAAACTCCTTCATTCTGTTTTTCCTTTACAATGAATGTTTTCGTACCAATCGTTTGAAATTTCAGCCACCGGCAATAGCTCCGATTATCAAGAAGGGCTCAGACCCCGAGCACACAGCTTCGGGCACCTGTGTGTCCGATGGTTCCAGAGACAAGTCCTCGCCGCAAGCAAAAAAACGCAGAAACGGCCTGCGCTGATGGGTCACGTGGTCCCTGATTGTCCCGCGTAGCATCGGATATTGAAGCTCAAGAGCGTCGAGAACCGAACGCACCGTGACAGAACCATCGACGTGCAATTCCACTTCTTTCCCGACACGGGCCAGTGTACGTAAATGATAAGGAAGTTCAACTCGTATCATGGAGGTCAATCAAACTCCAACATCAGGTCCCATCGACCATGTTTTGAGATTTCGCATTTCATGATGAAAATGTTTGAACCTCGACCGAGTACACGGACGGAAGGTCCCGGACGATGGGAGCCCAATGATCCCCGCCATCAGCCGAAGCGTACACTTGCCCGCCGGTAGTGCCGAAATACACTCCGCACGGATCCAGGGAGTCGACGGCCATTGCATCGCGGAGAATGTTGACATAGCAGTCGCTCTGCGGCAGGCCATTCGTCAAAGCCTCCCACTCATTTCCGCCCTTACGGCTGCGGTACACGCGGAGCTTTCCGTCGGGCGGATAGTGCTCCGAATCGCTCTTGATCGGAACAACATAGACTGTCTCGGGCTCATTCGAGTTCACATCGATGACAAAGCCGAAGTCGCTCGGCAGGTTCCCGCTCACCTCCTGCCACGATTCACCGGCGTTGTCGCTGCGCAAGACGTCCCAGTGCTTCTGCATGAACAACACGTTAGGGCGCGAGCGGTGCATGGCAATGCGATGGACGCAATGTCCAACCTCGGCATCCGGGTTGGGTATGTACTGCGAGCGAAGGCCGCGGTTGATTGGCTTCCAGGTTTTTCCCGCGTCGTCCGTGCGGAAAGCTCCAGCGGAAGAAATGGCAACATATATCCGTTGAGGGTTTGCGTGGTCGAGAAGGATCGTGTGCAGGCACATGCCCCCGGCTCCCGGAGCCCATTGAGGGCCGGTGCCGTGTCCGCGCAAACCGGCGAGTTCATGCCAGGTTTTTCCGCCGTCCGTTGTGCGAAAAAGCGCAGCGTCCTCAACGCCGGCATAGACGGTATCCGGGTCTGTCAACGACGGCTCGAGATGCCAGACGCGCTTGAATTCCCACGGATGCTGCGTGCCGTCGTACCATTGGTGTGTCGTGAGCTGCGCGCCGGTCTTCTCAGAAGCGTCGTAGACGAACTTGTTGCTCTCCCCGTTGGGTGGATCGCTCGGGTCGGGCATCTTCTCGCCACCCGGCGTGCTCCATGTTTTGCCACCGTCATCGGACCGTTGAATGATCTGCCCAAACCAGCCGCTCGTTTGAGAAACATAGATCCGGTTTGCATCGACCGGTGATCCTTTCACATGGTAAATCTCCCATCCACCAAAGAGAGGACCGTTGACATCCCATGTTGAGCGCTTTCCGTCTGAAGACAGGATAAACGCGCCTTTGCGTGTTCCAATCAGAAGTCGAACTCCACTCATTGGTTCTCCTTTTTTTATGTGGTTGCTGGATAAGATTTATCTCGTCAATCTTCGACCGGGAATATTTTTCTTCGACCAGTCGGGTACATTTCCCGCGATACTAATCGGGCAATGCTTCGCAATGAAATCCATGGTTGTTCATCAACGAGATTACCTCGTTCTGATCAATCGTTTGCGCCTCAACGCGCAGTATTTTGTCGCGATCCTCCAGGTCGAAATTGATCCTGCCACGCGGATATCGCTCAAGAAGTTTCTGAATAATTTCCGCTGTTTTTGCAATGTCTGCAACATTCGTTCTAAAAACCTCTATCATGTTGACCTCTTTTCATCTTCACTTGTTTCCGCTCTTCATTTTCTCAACAGCCTCTCGACCTTCTTCAGTAATACCCATTATTTCCGTAAAAACGCCCATGTCTTCAGATGTGTCGAAAAAAACAATCTTAGCGATTGGATGATTAACGCTGGTTACTACCTGGAATCCTTTATTTGCCATTTCGGAAATGACTTTGCCAAGGTTAAATTCCTTTTTATTTACTTTTTGTAACTAATTCCCGCAGACAAACGCACTTGACTATCCATAATAATGGCTGTCTCTTGCCACGAGCAATGGTATCATTTTTAGTTTTCATGTTTATTTTGTTTTAGTTTGATTTTCATTGTTATTCC
>JACPSI010000046.1 GCA_016193365.1 Ignavibacteriales bacterium | reverse complement strand
TTTCGCCCCTCGGCAGAAAAGGGAATACGGGGGTCGGGCAAGACTTCGACCGTTTACGAAACCTCTGTTTTCCCCGCCTTGAGTTTTACCGTGTAGTTTCCCGGCACTACTTCAGGCCCTTGAGGCTGAAACTCCGGCGGTATGCCGGGCTGCATTCTCGGCTGCCGGAAACCGTCCCTCCGCAAATTCCAGGTAAATCGGTTGAGCCCGTTTTTCGTTGTTGATGTATTCATTTTGCGTACAATTGCACCCGAAGCGTCGGTAATCTCCACATTGATTTTTATCGTATCCGACGGGATCCTCTTGTCCTCATCATCGGCACCTTCTCCTTGTTGCTTCGTCCCGGCCTCGATCAGTTTTGGCTTGTTAATGCTGTAGGTAATCATCGCTCCATAATTTTTGCTCTCACCGCTAAACATCGCGTCGCCGGGGAAATGGTAGCCGTCCATTTGCTTGATGGTGTGCTGGTACGCCGTCGGGATCTCGAACACGTGCAGCGGTTTTTCCAAAACCTCTTTTGAAAGGCTCCGGAGCGGCCGAATGTCGTCGAGGATGTAAGCGGCGCGGCCGTGCGTGCCGATGACGAGGTCATGGTCGCGCGGGTGAACAATGAGCGCGTACACGCCTACGGTCGGAACTCCGTCGGTCCACTTCTGCCAGTTTCTCCCCTCATTAAAACTGACCCACAAACCGAATTCGGTCCCAAGATACAAAAGCTCCTTCTTCACCGGGTCCTGCTCGATAACGTGTGCATATCCCCATTGATCGCGCGAGCCTGTTGTCGGGTCATTTCTTGTCAGGCTTGTCCACGAATTGCCAAAATTCTCAACTTTGTAAACGTATGTCTTGAAGTTTCCGCGACGGTGGTCGTCGAAGACGATGTAGGCCGTGCCGGCATCAAATTTCGACGGCTCAATGTGAGCACACCATGCATTCTTTGCAAGGTCGGGGGCGCGGTCGACAACATTTTTCCATGATTTCCCGCCGTCCTGTGTCACTTGAACATTCCCGTCGTCGGTTCCGACCCAGACTACGCCCTGCTGCAATGTACTCGGTGCTATAGTCATGATTGTGCAGTGATTCTCTGCCGCAGTCACATCCTTGGTCAGTCCTCCGCTTTCTTCAGCTTTTTGTTTCGCAGGGTCGTTCGTGGTGACGTCGGGACTGATAATGGTCCAAGAGTCACCGCGGTCGGTGCTTCTATGAACAAACTGGCTTCCGTAATAGATCGTTTTTGCATCAAACGGGTCGAAATTTATGCCGGCGCTCCAATTGAACCTCAGTCGGACGTTCTCGGGGCCCGCAGGACGGATGTCTTTTCTCTCCCCGGTCGTGACATTGAACCGAACGATAAACCCGCCCTGCGACATTGCATAACCGTAACTCGGGTTCGAGCGGTCGACGAGAGTCGCAAAACCGTCGCCGAAAGCCACTTCATTCCAGTGAAAATTCCTGATTCCCCTGTTTTCCCAAACATCGCTTGGACCCCTCCACGAGCCGTTATCCTGCATACCGCCGAAAACATTATACGGAATCTCCATGTCGACGTTGATATGATAAAACTGGGCGAGAGGCAGGTTGTCGACAAACCTCCATGTACGCCCCCGGTCATGGCTGATTGCCACACCTCCATCATTGCCGTCGATCAGGAGTTTCCCGTCATCCGGATGAATCCACAATGCATGGTGGTCGGAGTGAACTCGTTGGCCGGGTGTAATGTTCGTGAAGGAACGTCCCCCGTTTTCACTCATCGTAAGGTTCGAATGGAGGCTGTAAATGCGATTTTCATTCACCGGGTCAACGCGAATATCGCAATAGTAAAAAGGCCGGGGCGCAACGTTGACCGTGTCGTTTACGGTTCGCCATGAGCGACCGCCGTCGCTCGAGCGAAGGAACGAATTCTTCCTTGCCTCGACGAGGGCATACACAATGTCGGGGTTGTTCCTGGCTATGGCGACGCCGATGCGTCCCAGTTCTCCCTTCGGCAGTCCATCCTTGTCGTCGAATTTTTTCCAGGTTTCGCCGCCGTCATACGTGACATGCAAACCGCTCCCGACGCCGCCGGAATTGAAGAACCATGGCCACCGCCTGAACTCCCACATTGCGGCAAAAAGCTTTTCCGGGTTGGCAGGATCCATGACAAGGTCCGCGCATCCCGACTTCTCGTTGGCGAACAGAATTCTCTTCCAGGTCTTTCCGCCGTCGGTAGTCTTGTAGACGCCGCGTTCTGTCCCGTCGCTCCACATCGGGCCAAGGACACCTGCGTAGACGACATTTTGGTTTCTCGGGTCGATGATGATGCGATGAATTCGCTCGGATTGCCTAAGCCCCGTGTGCGTCCAGGATACTCCGCCGTCGACGCTTTTGTAGATTCCGTCGCCAACGCCGGCGCTGTTGCGTGGATTACCCTCGCCGGTGCCCACCCACACTAGAGAAGGATTGGATTGGCACACGGCCACTGCACCGATAGCGGCAGCCGGTTGCTTGTCGAAAAGAGGCCGCCACGTAACTCCACCGTTCGTGGATTTCCAAACGCCACCCGTTGCCGACCCTACATAAATAATGTTCGGGTCAGTAACAACAGCGTCAATGCTCGCGATGCGGCCGCTCATACCCGCAGGGCCGATACTGCGAGCCCTCATTCCTGAAAACAAAGCTGTGTCGAGCTGGGCAAATGTCGTTTCGAACGGGAGAATGAAAACGCAGAGGAGAAAAAGGGTGATATGATGTTTCATGGCAGGCTCCTTCTCAAAATGTGAACGACGTGAAAGGCAGGACGGCAAAAATCTTAGCAAATGTCCGCAGCAAAATCAAGCTGAATGATGTTCAGCCGAGAATCGGCTTCACGCCGAAGGGAATAATAGACGGTATTCTTGAGGCTGCAGAAATGAAGAGTTCCGCGAGTTGTGGCCGCTTTAGGATTGGACTAAAAATGTGATTTGACCAGAAAGGCGTTTTACGAAACTCAGCTCTCTTGTCGAGAATCTTCAATGCGGTCGAGATTCCGTCCTGCAAGGCAAAATAAATTCCCTCTCCCGTGAAAGGCTCGACCGTCTGGCGGGCATCGCCTGTGAGATACAGGTCGGGATGATTTGATGTATGGATCGCTGGATTGATGGGGAATGTTGTTGCGATGCGCGAAAGCGGATTGAGAGAACTCAACATGTTGACGGCCTTTTGGTTTGAATGCATGGTTAAACCGAGGAACGTCGGGAAATCTCTTGCCGCCAGAGCGCCCAATTCGGGTGTCGTCACAAGAGCTACGTTCGACGTGCTTTCATCGACATTCACCACGCCTCCGTAACCGTGGCGGAAAAGAAACATCTCCAGCGAGGAACCAACGCCCGGCTGAAACACAGCATGCCACTGAATTGCCACTCGTCTCGGCCCACTGTCGTCGCCTGTTCCCTCCATGGAAAACTGCTTTACGACAACGGAATTCCTCCCGTCAGAGCCTATAACGATACCGGGTGTAAAAATTGAAATGTCGCCGTGAATTCGCGCGCTCACTTTCCATCCGTCCGACCATTCAATGTTCGTCACCTGGCAGTTTTCCAACAAGCGGGCGCCATAATGTTTGGCGTTTTCAACCAATATCTGGTCAAGGTCTCTTCTTTTTATTGCAATAAACTGCCGAGATGGATCGTCGGGGATGCGAGCCGAGATTTGTTTTCCTTTTGAATTTGTGATGAGGATTCGTTCCACAGACGAATGTCGGGAAGCCCTGAGTTTTCCGCTAACACCCAAAAGGTTGAAAAAATCCCAGCATCGCGGATTTATACATTCGCCGCAAATTTTGTCGCGGGGGAAGGAGGCTTTCTCGCAAATCGTGACGTCGAATCCGGCCCGCGCAAGCAAAGTTCCACACGCCGATCCCGCGGGCCCTGCTCCGACGATAAGAACCGTGTTCATAATAAGAGAAAGGATGTCATTGTTCGTACCTTCCAAAAACCAGTGACGCGTTTATCCCGCCAAAGCCAAACGAGTTGGACAAAATGTAATCCACGCTTGCCTCTCGTCCTGCATTCGGGACGTAATCGAGGTCGCACTCAGGGTCAGCGTTTGTATAATGAATGGTCGGCGGAAGAAACCGTTTCTCAAAAACCTGAGCACAAATCGCTGCTTCAACGGCTCCCGATGCCCCTAGAGCATGCCCGTGCATGGATTTCGTGCCGCTGACGGGAATTTTTCTTGCGTGCTCTGCAAACACAGACCTTATCGCAAACGTTTCGACCTTGTCGTTGAGGTGTGTCGAGCTGGCATGAGCATTAACATAGCCAATATCCTTTTCCATAATTCCGGCCTCTTGTATGGAATCTGTCATTGCCCGGATAGCGCATGCCGCGTCAGGACGAGGCGCTACCATGTGATGAGCATCGTTGTTGCATGCATAACCGAGAACCTCGCAATACACGCGGGCGTTTCGCCGTTGCGCGTGGCCGAGTTCCTCCAGGACCAAAACAGCCGAAGCCTCGCCCATGACAAAGCCATCGCGCTTTTTGTCGAATGGCCTGCAGGCGGAATTGGGGTCGGCATTCGTCGACATGGCTTTGATAATGGCAAACGCGCTGAATGTCAGCTCGTAGAGCGGAGCTTCAGCCCCTGCCGCGATCATCGCATCTGCATAACCGTCTTTGATATACCGATAAGCCTCACCGATGGCTATTGCGCCGGACGAGCAGCTGTTCGAGTTCGCATTGCTCGGCCCGGTGAAGCCATAGCGGATCGCGATGTTGCTGGATCCCGACCCCCCAAAAACAATCAGCGCAAGGCTGGGGTCAACAGCCCGCAGCCCACTCTTGACATACGCCTCGTGCTGCCGTTCAGCTCCCGCCACACCACCAAGCGCCGTTCCGATGGTTACGCCCACGCGATGATTGTGTTTTTTTACGTCATAAGGAAACTTTGCGTCTTGCACAGCCATGTCGCAAGCGGCGAGCCCCAGCTGTGCAAACCGATCCATCCGGCGGGAAAGTTTCGCATCAAAGTAGTTCAACGGGTCGAAGTCGTCGACCTGGGCGGCAACTTTTGCCCGAATCTGTGAAGTGTCAAACCGGTCAATCGTCTTGACGCCGGATGTGCCGCATTGTGCGCCTTTCCACAACCCGTCCTTTCCGTGACCAATCGGAGTGACCGCCCCGATTCCTGTGATAACGACGCGCCTACGCTCCATAACGTAATTCCACATATCGTTTCATATGGTGTAAAGTCTGGTTGGCTATGTAGCTGATAAAAAACTGGCCGATGATTCTCTCTGCGATGAACTTCCCGATGAATGGTATGGTCGGATCTAATTCATGATGAATCTTCACTTCGATTCCCTCCTTAACGGGAGTAAAAGTCCACACCACGCGCATACCTTTGGTAAAGGCTTTCAAATGGTGAAAACGGACTTCTTTTCGCTCACGGTCGACCTCCTGCTCTGAAGTCCACTGAACTGGAATCCACTTTCGCCGGGCCGCCATTCTTACAACATTCTTTGTCTTGGATTGTTCCAAAAACTGAATCCATCGGTAATGAGGAAGAATCTTCGGCCACAGCGAGAGGTCTGCCGCTGTCTCGAAAACCTGTTCAAGCGGGGCTTTCATAAGGATGGAGCTATCAGCGCGCATGTTAAGGAGAACAGAATGTCATTCCGACCTAAATGATCCGACGAGAAGCAATCTAAAAAAAAGTTTTGTCGAGACCTCGATATCTGAAATGCCTGCTTTTTCTGCAAGATGTGACAACTCGGCTGGAGTGAATGCCCGGAGTACGGAAATGTATGAATCGTTCAGTGTCAACGGGTTCCGCGTCGTTGCATGCGTGTAAAACCATGCTGTGCACGCGCCAATCCAGGAACGGTTCAGATCGTTCACAATGAATCCCACTCTACTCAATCGTTTCATTTCGCTTAATACCGCGATTGCATCTTGGTTGGAAAAGTGATGGAGTGCGAGAGAACACAGGACAATGTCAAATGACTTGTCAGCAAAATCAAGTTGAAGTAAATCCTCTTGCATGGTCGTGATCTCAGGGAACCCTTCTGCTTGTCGACGCGCGATTTCGAGTATCTGGGCATTCTTGTCCACGGCAACAATTCTGACTGAACGGCTCAGCGACCTGGCAAGTTTTGCAATTTCGATGGGATGGTCGGCCGACCCTGTGGCGAGGTCAAGAATTTCCAGCGTTTTCTCTCGCGGAACCTGTCTGATCAAACAAAGCAAGGGTCTTTTGACGGCGGAAAGTCCGCCGAAATATCGATTGATGACTCTGAGGTTTCTGAGGTCCTGCTCCAGCAAAGCGGGGTCATTGTCCTCCCGGTCGATCATCTCCGGTTCACCGGCATCAAAAAGGCGAGGAGGAACGAGAAAATTCATCATTTTTTTGGATCCGTCATGGACTTCGGTCGACGACTCGACTCGTCGAGAAATCTCTCTTTGCCTATGCCAGCGGATTTCAGAAGTCTATCTGGTGGCGTATGCAGACTTCCGAAACAGGAATAAACATGATAAATTTCGGAAGTCCTCGATGCATATCTTTTCTTTAGTTTTCTTTCTATCTTTTCGGAGCATGAAAATCGTCAAACCACCGCGCCTGAAAATCGGCGACGTTATAGGCCTTGTTGCGCCGGCCAGCACCCCCTCATCAGGTGAGAAAATCGAGAAGGGAGCTCGGTATCTCGAACGGCTCGGCTACAGGGTGAAGGTAGGAAAATATGTTCACGAAGTGGTAGGTTATCTTGCCGGTACGGATGAGCAGCGGGCAGCCGACCTGAACGAGATGATCCGCGACCGACAGGTGAAAGCGGTTTTTGCTTTGCGAGGGGGATACGGCACTCCAAGAATCCTTTCGCGGGTTGACTTTTCAGCACTTCGCAAAACTCCAAAAATCTTCGTCGGGTACAGCGACCTCACAGCCCTCCAGCTTGCGATGTTCAAGAAAACGGGCCTCGTGTCGTTTTCCGGGCCGATGGTGAGCGTGGAGATGTGGAACTCCATCGACCCCTACACGGAAGAACATTTCTGGCGGCTAATCACATCGACGTCAAAAATCGGAACCCTCTCGAATCCCGAAACAGAGCCTCTCCAAACTCTGCGTGCGGGAAAAGCAGCGGGGCGACTGCTCGGCGGCAACTTCTCTCTTGTCGCTTCCCTTATGGCAACCCCGTATCTGCCCATCCTTAAGAAAGCAATCCTGATCCTGGAAGAAGTCGACGAAGCCCCCCACAGAGTCGACCGCATGTTTGCTCAATTGAAGAATGCAGGAATTCTCAAAAACGTGTCAGGAATTCTGCTCGGCAAGTTTACTGATTGCGTCCCGAGCGACGCCTCAAAGCCGCATCTGACTATCTCTCAAGTGCTGGAGGACCTTTCGCGGCAGGTACAATGTCCGGTGCTTTCGAACGTTCAGTACGGACATATTCCAAAAAAACTTACTATTCCCCTCGGACTGACGGCGAGAATTGATACGGGGAAGAGGCTCATCGAAATTAACGAGTCGGGCGTACGGTAAGCTTACTTCTTCAGTACTTTCTGCTCGCCGATATTCAACACGATTACTCTGTCGGAAATTCTCTTTTCTTCGGCGACTTGTCGAAGCAATTCCAGGGGATACTCCGGCGTGGGGTCGAACCCCTGGAGAAAGGTCTTGTAATGCATCGGAATCAATGTCTGGGCTCGCAAATCCTCAAAGATTTGCACAGCCTCTTTCGGGTCGACGTGAACTCGCCCCATAAAGTCCCGAGGCTCAATCGGTGAGATCGGCAGCAAGGCAACGTCGACCGAAAAACGCCGCCCAACCTCCTTGAAGTATTCGGGATGATATCCCGTATCCCCTCCGAAAAAAATTGTCACGCCTTTGTATTCAATAATGTATCCTGTGAAACCTTTGTCGCGCATCCAGCTTGTATCGAATCCGTACCTTCCGGCGAAGTGCTGAACAGGAACAGCCGTGACCCGCACACCGTCCTCTTCCAGCGTCTCCCACTCACTGAGCTCACGAGTTTCCAAGAATCCGAATTCAGGCGCATAAAGGGCGCCGCCCGAGGGAATTAGCAGTTTGCCGTTTTTGGGGAGCTCGTCCAGGCTTGCGTAACTAAAATGGTCCAGGTGAATGTGAGAAATGAGCGTGTAATCAACTCTGTCCAGGTTCGAGGGATCTATGCCGGGCTCGACAAGCCGTTTTGCCACCATGCCGACAGTGTTCGTAAAAACTGGATCTGTAAGAAAAATCCTGTCATGAATCTGAAGGAGAACCGTTGCGTGGCCGACCCAAAGGACCGCCAGCTCGACATTCGGATGGATGGGGTTCGATATCTTGGTCGGGACAGCCTCAATAGGATCTGGAAATTGAGAGGAAATGCGGATGAAAAAACCGGGAATCGGCCCGCACCCTGTCTCCAATACACAGAGAAAGAAAAAAAAGGCGGGAGAAAAAATCCTCATCAGAAAATTCTTATCTCCAGCGAGGTCATCCAAATCTTCGGGTTGGCGCTGTATTTTACATTCAGGTGCAGAAGCCCAAATAGAGAAGAAAGGCCACCGACATAGAACGTCGGAGAAGAATTGGCAACGTAGTACCTGGCAACGCCGGCATTGAGTGCTAGGTGTTCACCGCGTTCAATCAGTGGTACATGGGCAAGAAGTTGGAGCGAAGAGCCAAAATGTGAAGAACCGGCTTTGGAAGTGTATAAAAGGCCGCTGACATTGAATTCAATGGAGCCGGTAAATCGTGCGGGAGGTTCTACGATCAATGAATACCATGGGGAGAGAAGCTTCGTCATCCCAAAGGAGTAGAGCACGGGTGTAGCCTCCCATTCGAATGCAAAGTTGGTCTGCGCGGGAAAACTTGTCCACGTCAGATTGGGAACAAACTGGAAATATAACCACGTGGAGAATTTGTCGGCGTTTTGCGGAGTCTGTTGACCCTGCAACAGTGCAGTCGAGAGTAGGAGACAACAGGCAAGATTCCGCAATCTCATCGTTCTAAACAACACCTTTACAGCAGTCTGAAGTTCCAAAACACAAAGGGCAGACACAACACGTCTGCCCGTATGAGCGATGGAATGACAAAAACTACGGCGTGATTTTTCCTGCACGGAGTTCCTTTACGATCCTTTCGGCCTTATAGATCTTTTCGAGTCCTTCCAGAATCCCGGCTGTGTGGACTGAAACAGCGCGGTTTTTTGTTTCTTCAAGGATAATGTTTCCCGGCAGACTCTCGATGTTTCCGTCGAAAATGAGGCCGACGACCTGCAAATCCTTGTTGATGACCGAACTGCCCGAGTTGCCGCCGATAATATCGTTTGTTGAAACGAAGTTGATCGGGGTACTCATGTTAAAATTGGCAGGAGGGTTGGCCCAGCTGCCCGGGAGGTTCCAGGGTTCCTTTTTGCCAAAGGAGTAATAGCGATCATACATCCCATAGAACGTCGTCACCGGCGGAGCGATGGTGCCGTTATAGTCGTACCCTTTGACGACGCCGTCCGCAATGCGGAGCGTAAATGTTGCGTCCGGAGGAATAGATGTGCCGTAGACTTCATACATCGCTTTACCAAGAACCTGGACTCGCGCATTCTGTTTGTCTCGTATCTCAGAAAGTCTCGCCTGGAGTTCGCTGAATCGGGGAGCTACGTGTACGGCAAATGAAAGAGCGGGATCCGACGACGAAAGAACGTCCTCGGGCTTTCCTGCCAGGAGGGCGTCAAATTTTTCCTGAGAACTGATGATTGAGTTCCTGGCGATATCATCCGCAGCTTCTACGGGCGTTTTTCCGCCGACAAGATTGCTCAATGCTTCGTTCTTTGTGCCCAGAGTAGTTTTCATGTACGAGAGCTGGTCGGCAAGGAGAGCCGTTTCGATTTCGGGGACGAGGTTGGCCCGTGCTGCCTGGATTCGCTCCGGGCGGAATTGGGGCGGAATTCTCTCGGGTGAGGTTTTCGCCGCATTTGCATATTCCACCAGGCTTGCCGCAATCGACAGGTATGCTGAACGCGCGCGCAGATTCAGGGCGTTTGTTTCTGCAATCAAAGAGCGACGCAGGTCTTCGTGCGCAACGACTTCAATCCATGGATCACCATACTTGCTCCGAAGGTCGGGCTTGTTCAACACCGCAGATTTGAAGGTTTGTTCGAAATCTTTTTTACGAGCCATCAAATACGGATCGCGCAGGCCCCCCAGGAATCCAGTCACTGCTTTGATGCTGTTCGAGATCCCAAAAATCTGACTCATGTATTTCAGTCGTTGTTCTGGATGTTTCTCAACATATGACGATAAGGCGCCGTAACGACTGTTCAGAATGCTCAGAGTAAAAGGATAGATGAAATCACGGAAGGTCTCAAGCTGGGCCATCGTCTGAAGTCTGTTGGTTGACCCCGGGTTACCGATGACGAACACAGCTTCTCCCTCCTTCGCCCCCTCTTTACTGAAGGCAAAGAAATTGGATGTCTTCACGGGCTTGCCGTTCTCGTAGACCCTGAAGAATGAGACATCGAAATCGTACCGGGGATATGTGAAGTTGTCAGGGTCTCCGCCAAAAAAGGCTATCTCTTGCTCTGGAGCATACACGAGCCGGACATCCGCGTACCGCTTATAACCGTACACGGAATACCGGCCGCCATTGTAAAACGATACAACGTTGAAAATCATGGAATCTTTTGTCGTCGCCCTGAATTTTTCCGCGTAACGTCGCTGGAGCTCCGTGAACTTGGCCATGCGGGTGGCTGTTTTGGCGCTGTCCGTCGTTCCGCTTTCGAAGGCCTGCTGAACTTCCGCGGTGACGTCTTCGATCACGATGAGTTGGTCCACGTACGTCACAGGCGATTTTCGTTCCTGGTCCAGTGTCGCAGCGTAGAATCCAAGCTCGGCGAGTTTCTCTCCCTCTTTGTTCACGGCATCCAGAGCGCCGCGTGCACAATGGTGGTTTGTCATCAACAAACCGTCTTCGGAGACGAATGCCGCCGTGCATCCAGGAAGACGAAGAGCTGATAAGCGTGCCTTTTCAAACCACTCTTTTGTCGGGTTGAAGTTGTATGCTTGCGAAAAATATTCCATGGGCGCAAAATCAAACGTCCACATCCTGCCGGTGTCGAACCGGCCGGCCTTGACGGTGTCGAAGGTCATGTGACTCACGGACGTCGTCGTTTCGGGCTTCATTGTTTGCTGCGGAGATGAACATCCGACGCCAACGGCCACAAGCATGAAAAATGCGGCGAGAATTCTTATTTCACGTTGTTTCATGATTTCCTCTGGGGTTTAAAGTGAGAGTTGCGACGTAAGAAGCGCAGACAATGTACGAAGAACAACGAGGGCAAGCAACAGGTTTAGGACTAATTCATCCGCTTTGCGACGAGAAGAGTAAGGTCATCTGACGCAGGTTCCAGTCCGACAAATTCACGAACATCGACGAGGATTTTATCTTTCAACGCAACCGCCGCTGATTCCAGCGAACTTGAAATGCAATGCCGGAAGCGATCCTCGCCATACTGATTTTGAGATTTGTCCATTGCTTCTGTCACTCCGTCGGTGTAGAGTACGACGACGTCATGAGCCTCGAGTTGAAGCGTAGAGGCAGTGTACTCACTATCGCCGATCATTCCGAGTGGCAAACCGCTTGCAGCGAGCTCTTCAATCTTTCCATTGTTTCCCCGAAAAAGAAACGGCGAATTATGGCCTGCGTTCACATAATTCACGGTGTGGCTATGCACATCGAGGATCATGATAAAGAACGTGATAAACTTGTCGGGCGTGGTGTTGTCGTACACGACTTTATTGAGCCTTGTCACCAACGCTGCGAGGTCGGTTTGTGCCTGGATGTAGGCACGAAAGGATGCGTGAAGGGTTGAAACTAGGAGAGAGGCGGGAATCCCCTTTCCTGAGACATCCGCCATAACGATGGCAAACCTGTGGTCGTCCAGCTCCACAACATCGTAAAAATCACCTCCGATGGTCCGGCATGGAAAGGCCGCCGCCGCAACGTCGTATTGTTTGATCGCTGGAAGTTGCTCCGGAAGCAATCGCTGCTGAATTTCAGCCGCAATGGAAAGCTCGCGCTCCACGCGCTCTTTTTCCAGGCTTGCCAAATGGAGGCGTGCGTTTTCGATTGCCAACGCTGCATGGTCGGAGAACGCTGCGAGGAAGAGCTTATCCTCTTCGCTGAATTGTCCCTGCTTCTTGTTGATGATTTGAAAAACACCTATGATTTTTTTGGACCGATTTCTCATCGGCATGCATAGCATGGTTTTCGTCTGGAAGCCCGATTTCTTATCGATCCCTGAATAGAAGCGTTTGTCCTTGCTGGCATCGCTGATCAGCACGGTTTTTCCTGTTTTCGCAACGTAACCGGAAATTCCTGTTCCGATAGGTAGTCGGATTTCCACGAGCCGGGCTCCCTTGAGCACTTTCGACCACAGCTCTCTCCTCTCTTCATCGATGAGATAAATCGTTCCCCTTTCTGCATCCAGGTTGCGAAGGGCAAGGTTCAGAATAATACCAAGAAGCTTTTCAAGGTCGAAAGTCGTGTTCAGCTGCTTCGAAGCTTCAATGAGGTATTCCAGGCGCCGAATGTAGGTGTTGGTACCCGGCCGTGATTTCTTCAACTGGGCTGGCTTAAGAATGCGGACTTTAGTCTTTCGCATCGAGGCTTTGCAACCTGCTTTGGGCTTTTCAGAGGGTAACCAATATAACACGTAGCCGCTTGATATGCACTATTTCTGAAGCATTTGTAATTGCCACAAATCCCTCCCCTTCGTCCGGACAAAAGGAGACATGGCGAGCTGTCCAGTCTTTCCAATGCTTTTCCTGAGGAATTGCAGTTCGTCAAATTTAGCTTTGATATCCGCATCCGGGGGCACGTCGAAGCCGGCCTGTCGCATCATGAGAACTCCCTTTGCCTGAATCGAGAGCTCCAGATAGATGCGCAGATAGCACAAAAGGTCGGCGACTGTTTCGCCGCGGAAACGAGTCTGCAGAATCTGCAGATATTCGCCGATCCGGGTTTTTGCCACATCCCCTGTGATAATCATTTTCAGGAGTTCAGCATCTGAATCAAACCCCACACCAAGCCAGCTACGTGTCGCACGCTCGCTTTGGTGGAATACCAGAAGCATAATCAAAGGCAGCGAGAGGAGGACACTCACCGCTGACATCAACGGGGGCAAAAAGAAATGATTGAAGAACGAGTGAATGATGACGGCTGTAGCCAGACCCGGAATGAAGACCGTGACGTGCTCGGATCCTCTCGCATCGGCGAAGTTCTTGGACATTGTTGCAAAGATCGATGTCGTTCCGCCATGCATAACGGCAGTGCCGAACCCCCGGATAATCCAGACAAAAAGGCTCGATTCACTAATGGACTGCAGGTAGTAGATGTTTTCCACAAAGGCAAATCCCGCTCCGATGGCGAACCCGTAAATGGCCGCGTCCACCATAAACCCAACACGGTGAGCCCTCAGTAGGAAAACAAGGTAAATCACCTTAAAGAGCTCTTCAATGAGAGGAGCCCCGTATCGGGCGTACACGGACACGTCGATTTTGAGAGACTCCAACGCAAACTGATTGACAAAGTACACCACAATGGCAACCAGACATCCGATGAAAATGGTAAAAAGAACTTCCCGGAGTTTCACAAGTTTGTAGCTGTCCAGAAGAATCAGAGCTGCCAGAAAAAGGAAGACGGGAGCGAGGCTGACGCTGACGTTCAGCGAGTAATCAAAAACCGAAGAGGACATGACGAAGGAACATCATTTGAGCAGTTTCAATGAAATCATGAACTCCTTCGTTGATGACGGAAGATGATCCCGCCAGGCGACGGCATAGCCGAACGATAGGGTAGATTCCTGCGTTGAAAACATCACGAGTTTGCAATCAAGCTGTCCGCCGACGTTCACAGCAGTCTGCTTGAGGGATGGATTGTCGAAGTTTGTGGAGAGCCCGGAGGCGAACAAGGAAAGGTGCATCCAATTCATGTAAAAACTCTGAACGCCAAATCGTCGAAATCGGAGGGGCGGGAGAGTCCATTCAAGCGTGAGTTTACCGTAATTCGTTCCTCCAATTTCGTTGAGTTCCACGCCCGGAAAACTGTAGTACTCGCGAAAGCGCTTCGAATCGAGGTAATCAATCCAGTTGTTTCCAAACCCTCCGAAATAGAACTTTGCGAACGCTTCTTCACGCTCCCCAAAAGAATACCCCGACGAGCCTCGCAGCCAAATGGAAGAATGACTCACCGGCAAGAGAAAACCGTAGTCGAGATTACTGAGGAGCCGTGGAAACAAAACCCCATTGACATAATTATTGTGGCTTATCATCTGCCATCGGAATCCCGTTTCCTCTTCTACGGCTCCGATGGAACGCATGAAATACTGATAGTTTAGCCTTCCGCTGACCGATAGGAACCTGTCGAATGATTTGATAGAGACGTTTTGAAAATCAGGGAGACGCTCCAGCCCCCAATAGGCACTCCCCGTGACGAGATAATCCATGGTTTTCGGTTCGTCAAAGACGAGGAATTCTCTGTACTGAACGCCGGCCGAATACCCCTTCCTGCTTGTCTTCGTCGGCCCGAAAAGGTCATAAAAATCTGCAGCATTGTACGTCGCAAGGAACCTCCAGCGCCACGAGTGAAGATTCAACCGCGCGTGAAGCCGTTCTCCGGCCGGAAGCAAAGCGTTCGGTGAATAAGATGTGCTGAGGTCGATTTCGTTGATCAGAATCGGGTCGGACGCATTCATCCGCAAACCGAACGAGGCAAAATCTTTGTAGCCCTCTACCATCGGGTACAATGATGTGACCTTAATGTGGTCAATAGGGCGATACTCGCCTGAGTATGTTGTCAGCGAATCGATGTTGATGGACGACTCAGAGGGCGGATCCAATTTCCATTGAGTCACAATGGGATGTCGCTCGACAACAGCCTGCCCTAAAAAGTTAATTGCGCTGACATGTTCCTGTTCTCTGTTCGTAAGCATCACCGGCACGAATCCAGTCCCGGTATAATTAAACGCGATAAGGGAGTCATCAGAAACCGGAATCGGACGGAAATACCCTGTTTCGCAGTTCGTGAGTGCAACCATGGATTTTTTCTCGAAATCATATCGAAAAATGTTTGAAACACCGCTATAGTACGAAGTGCCGAACGAAAACCTCCCGTCGGGCGAGAAGACGAACGTCGCCGGAGAATTGCTGTCAAAATCAAAGATGATTTCCGAGGAATGGTCTCCTTTCATGAGTTTCTGAATGTCCATCTGTATGAGTTTCTGATTTCCGCTCACTTCCGCAAGAGCTCCCGTTAACGTTTTTCCGTCGGCCGCAATGTCGATGTCAAATAAATCTTTTCCGTAGGGGAGTGTATACACCTGGTTCCAGTCTGTGTAGGGCGGCGGGATACGAACCAGCGTGGAGAATCCTATGAAGTGCCGAACTCCCCAGAGGGATTTGTCGGCGTGATTGAACGCGAGGTCTCCCGTCCGGGCGTCCTGAATCAACAGTTTCGACACCCCCGTTTCCACGTCAACCATGTTGAGATCGCGCCATTTATTGTTATCCGTCGTATAGAACAGAACGCGTGACGAGGAATCATAGGCGAGCGAAGACACATAATACAATGCACCTCCTTTGACGTCACAGATGTGTTCAACGGCACCGTCATCGATTTTCATCGCGGCGATATGAGCGACCTGGCCGGGATAATTGATGGCTGCGTAGATTTTTTTCTGAGATTTGTCATAAAACGCCCGTGAGACAGAGCCGAGTGTCTGCGGTGAAAGCTCTCTGTGCCGGGAGACCGGATGGAGCCGAATCGAATCAAGGTTCGCCTGTTGCCATCGACGCTCAAACGTAATCCAGTCTGACCAGGCTTGCTCCAGGCTGACCCCGAACACATGCTCGAACTGCGAAGCAAAGAACCTCCGGCTCTCATCCGTGCGTGAAACCCACTGAATCAGCCGCTCGGGACCGTACTGGTAGGCTACAAAGTTCATGAACCGTGTTCCGTAAAGGTAGGAGTTTGCTTTCACCTGGAAATCGATTGTCGTACCCTCCGACTCCAGCCCGACATAATCGTAGATATAAGCGCTGTCACGAACCATGGTTCGAAAAACCATTTCGTCATAAGCCCCAAGCGCTCTTCCAATGCCGCCGTCCATCCACGTCTCGAGAAACGACGCGATGCCCTCATGATACCACCTCGGCGAATAACGTCGGGGTGTTGTGAGATAGCTGTAAAGCATGGAGAGGGGATTCTCGCGCGTTGGGACAATCTTGCCTGAAAAAAGAGATTGGAAAAGCCTGTCAGATTCAGAAGCGCGGTCAAGAGCGACGATATGAACGAGCTCATGATTCATCAAGGCGTTCATCCGCTCGTTCGCTGGGCTTGTTTCGTACGCGTAGTGGAAGGGAGATATTCCCACGCTAATCAAGTTGAAGGGAACCGCCGTCGCACCGCCGTTGCCGTAATCGCCGAAATCCTGCAACAGCAGGGTCACTTCCTCGGTCGGCGTGTAGCTGAACAACTTTGAATGAAAGCGAAAGGCATTTTCGAAGCACCGCGCCAGATGCGGCACGACAAAAGCATGAGACCGGTCATACGAAATGAGGCGGAGGTTTTTTGTTTCAAGGGAGCTCAGCTGTGAAAACGCAGGCGCTGACTGTAACAACCAGGCGTACGCAAAAGCAGCGAGAATTTTTTGAACACGTTGCATGAATGAGCCCCCCCGGGGAAAAGTAGGATTAACATCCGGACGTCAATGGACGACGCACGGATAGTCTGGACTATCAAAGACAGAAACTTTTCACGGAAAAGCAAGAAGGTCTAGAAAACCGTGCAGAAGCCAGAAATGCGGAAGGTGTACAAACAACGAGGAGACGCCGAAGCTTGGTCGCTTTCGACGTCTCCCCTTAAAGATGGAACGGGCTTGGTTAGTACGCTTCTTTCGCAGCGTCCTTCATCAGTTCCTGGAACGCGGCATCTTTCATGAGCTCCTGAAACGCGGCGTCTTTTAAGAGTTCTTGGAATGCGGCATCCTTCAAGAGTTCTTGAAAAGCTGCGTCCTTGAGCAGTTCCTGAAAGGCAGCGTCTTTCAGCAATTCCTGGAAAGCTGCGTCCTTCAAAAGTTCCTGGAAAGCAGCATCTTTGAGGAGCTCCGCAAAGGCGGCGTCTTTCATGAGTTCCTGAAAAGCAGCGTCCTTCATGAGTTCCTGGTATGCGGCATCTTTCATCAGTTCCTGGAACGCGGCATCCTTCATGAGTTCAGCATGAGCGGCATCTTTGGCAAGTTCCTGAAACGCCGCATCCTTCATGAGTTCTTGAAACGCAGCATCCTTCAGAAGCTCCTGGAAGGCCGCATCTTTTAACAGCTCCTGGAAAGCTGCGTCCTTCAGCAGTTCCTGGAAAGCTGCATCTTTGAGCAATTCCTGGAAAGAAGCGTCTTTGGCGATTTTCTGGAATCTATCGTTCTTGTTAAGTTTCTGAAACTTGTCGCTCTGGATGACGCGTGCGTTTTTCTCGTTCTTCAGGACAACGTCTTTTTCGGCGATTTGTTCAGAACGATACTTCTTTGCTTTTTGCACGCCGCCAATCGTGCCCACCGCATCTTCCGTGTCCGCTGGCGGATAGAGACCGGCAAGATACACGATCGCCACAACTGCAACGATGGCGCCACTCAGGACGAAGATCCCTTTCTTTCCTGTAAACAGGTTCGTCGGGGTTTGTTCCATAGAAGCCTCCTTGTTGGTGAATAAGAGTTGAGTGAATTTGCTTATGACAGTATCCCAAACAGACTGTTGAGCTTCAGTGAATTTTTTCGGAGCATAAATGGAATTGACAATCGTTGTCCTCAAGTAGGAAGGAGGAGTCACGGCTTTGACACGGCCAAGTCTTTTAGAAATAGACTGGAGTTTTTTAAAGTATCGTGCTGAGTCCGCGTGTTTTTGCAAATGCCGTTTGAGCTCAGCGCTCTCTTTTTTCGAGTTCACTCCGTCGATCTCTTTGTTCATTAATTCAAAAATATGGTCGAAATTATCGGGGTCGGTCATAGTCATATGTTCTCTCGTTCGAGAAGTTCCTTAAGGTTCTTGCGAGCTGAGAATAATCTTGATTTGACGGTTTTTTCAGGAACATCCAAAATCGAACTGATTTCTTTGTATGATAGATTGTGAAAATGGCAGAGAACCAGGACAATTCTGTAATCAGGGTTCAATTGCATGAGTGCAGTCTGGAGTTGTTCATCACTCTCAGCGTCGTCAAACTTCTCGTCCGGCGTCTGGTCGTGTGAAACATGGTCATCGCTGAGCAGTTCATGTTGTTTTCGCGCTTTGAGATAGTTCAGCGACTCGTTTGTCGCAATGCGGTACAGCCAGCTGAAGAACTTACGTTTGGTGTCAAAGGTGCTAAGGTTTTCGAAAGCTTTGATGAACGTTGTTTGAGCAATCTCGGCTGCGTCGTCATAATTATTGATGATTCTGAAGGCAACGTTAAAGACAGGCTTCTGATACCTGTCGACCAAGATTTCAAACGACTTTTTGATCCCCGACAGGCACTCCTTGACCAGAACGGAATCGGACTTATCATTCATAAATACAATCGAAGGTCGATAAAGTTGGTCAGAAAGTCGTGATATTTCTCCAATTCACCCAAAAACGCCGAAAACGCAAGGAATTCGAGGGTCTGAAGATTATTCGACCTTGAAGATCAGGTCAAATCGAGCGTAGCGAAAGACGTCACGGATATGGTTGTTCATGTTTGTGAGTGTCAGGCTATGGCCCGATTCTTTCAGCCTTTTTTGAGCGGCGATCAGGACGCCCAGCCCGGCGCTTGAGATGTATTCGAGTTCCCGGAAATCTACGACAGCAGACTTCGTGACCTTCAAAAGCTCTTTCGTAGCTTCTTCTGCCTGGGATGCATCGAGTCTGCCCTGAAGACGAACAATTCCCTGATTATCCAGCATAATCTTGAACATGTTACTTCTCCAGCGATTGCACGAGGGTAATAGTACTCATTTTATCAGTATGATGGTATTCAATTTTATCTATCATCCGCTTCACAAGAAAGATTCCAAGCCCCCCGGCCCGGCGCTGTTCCAGAGGTGCGTGCAGGTCGGGGTCGGGGGCTTTCGTCGGATCGAACGGCTGCGCTTCTGAATCCATCAGGCGAACAACAAGGTTCTTTCCCTCTATCGAGAGGTTAAGAGAGATCTCTGACTTGCTGGTGAGGTTGTATTTCACAAAGTTCGTGAAAAGCTCTTCGACCGCAAACTTAATCGAAAACGCAACCTCTTTGCCAACTTTATGTTCGCGAAAAAATGTCCCGATAAAATCAAAAATTTCATCGAGAGCTTTTGTCGAGCGCGTAAACGATTTTTGCATGGAACGCCTGCTACGGCACAATCATTTCTGGCTCCGAGCCGCCGACGGCAAAGCTGTTTGTTTGATGACAGTAAATGGCGTAGGTGAACCTGCCCGTTGGTACCTTTGGGTGAACCTTGATTCTACCAGTATCACTCGGATTGATTGTGATCGGTTTGGGTCTACCGAGATGACGGGAAAGAACGAACACTTCTATTTCGTCCTGCGTTTCGTTTCTCCATTCAACATCTATGGCTGCTGTGCCAACTTGAACGGATCCCGGATCAACGATGCAACCATTGCTGGTGGGACAGAACACTCTAATCAGCTGTCCGGTTTGATACTTGTTTGGATGTACCATGGGTCGCCTCCCTTGGTTTGGAATGTGATTGTTGTTAGGGCTTTTTGCCCTGTCGTTCAACCAAACTCTTGTAGCGTGGGTCAGAGCGCAACTCTTTCAACGCCGGTGCGCGTTCAAGTTCCTGCAACGTTGTTCCTTTTCGTAGTGCCAGCTCAAGTTGCCTGAACGCCTGGTCGCGTTGTCCAATCTGTTCGTAGACGTCTGCGGAACGTCTGATGATGTCCACAGCTTCCGGTGCAAGTTTCAGCGACTGGCCGATAAGGCTGAGGGCCTGAGTCATCTTGCCGAGCATTGAATAGTAATCAGCGAGATGGCTCAACACGACAGCATCGCGCGGATTGACCTTCCGTAATTCCTCAGCTTTTTCAACAGCACGTTCAAAGTTTCTCATAGCCTGTGCGCGCTGGCCTGACCAAAAATAGCATGAAGCCAGATTTCCCCACACACGGTAATCCTTGTCGTTTAAGGCAAGAGCTTTTTCATATGACCGAATAGCGTTTGCATAGCTTCGGTCAAAGAAATATAGCGTTGCGAGATTTGAAAACCCTGCATGGGTTGGCTCCATCGACACCGATTTCTCGAGGAATTCAACGGCTTCAGCCGGTTTGCCCGCGGCAAAATAAGTTCCGCCAAGGGCACTATAGACGCGAGCGTTATCGGGAGTTAACTCTGCGACACGTTGGAACTGTTGTATTGCTTCGTCGTATCGCTTTTGACGATAATAGAATCCTCCCAAATCACTGTAACCCGCCCAGTACGATGGCTTCATGCCGATCGATTTTTTGAACGTGGCCTCTGCAAAGAACAGACTCTGTTGCCGCACGTAGGTGTCGGCCAGTTCACGATAAGCGTCACCATTGAGGCTGTCTAATTCAATAGTCCTTTGAAACTCGATGACGGCCCCATCGTAGTCTCCCGTGCCTTTTTGAACCAATCCCATCGTAAAATGAATCGGAGCAAGTTGATCATTGAGACGAATGGCTTTGTCCACGGAATGGACGGCAGGAGTGACCCACTGCTTATCCTTGGTCGCCTCGAATTTTCGCCAGTATGCCTCTCCGAGACCGGCATACGCAAGTGCGTACATCGAGTCCTCTTTCAGGGCGTTCTGAAACATTTGGACGGCAAGGTCGATGTTTGATACTTTCTGATAATTCTGCAAATACCCGCGGCCTTGCAGATAGAAATGATAGGCTTGCGAAGCGAGAGTCTTGCCTGCTGACAACACCTGGAGGTCCTGTGGCTGGATTTCGAGACCAAACATTTCTGCAACTGTAAGAGCTGCTTCGTCCTGCAAATCGGCAAGAGAGGTGAGGTACTTGTCGATAATGGCTGATTCGAGCTGTTTTCCCGTAGCGGCTTCAACAAGGTTTATCGTTACGCGAACCTGATGGTCACGGCGTTGAACACTGCCGGTGACGGCGAGCGTGACCCCAAACGACTTCCCGGCGTCGGTGGGACTCGACACCTTACGTTGGCGGATTTCACTTGCAGCAACCACCCAGTACGCCGTCTTAGGTTTTTGCAGCTGTGTCAATTTACTGGTGAGAGTTTCCATGAGGCCGTCGCAAAATGCCTGGCTTGCTGAGTCGCCGCCGACGGCGCTGAAAGGGAGGACGGCGACATATTTTTCCGCCGGGATGGCACCCAGGCCCAACAATCGCTCAGCCATATTTCTTGTTTTCGGAAAAGCGATGATTGCGGCGAGGATGACAAGAATCGCTGCGGAGATGACCAACTTTCTATCGACGATGATGTTCGGCTGGAGAAGGAACTTTCGGGTGGATTCCGTAAACCCGATCAGATGTCTCAGCTGCGACCGGACTTCAGAAGCGGTTTGATATCTCTTTGATGGATCCTTCTCGAGAAGTTTGAGAATAACGGCTTCGACTTCTTTTGAAATGTCTTGCCGAACAGCCGAGAGCGGGGACGGTTCGATGTTCACAATGGAATACATCAGGGCGGCCTCATGCTCAGCAACAAAGGGTCTTTTGCCTGTCACCATTTCGTACATCACGACACCGAGCGAAAATAAATCGCTTCTGGCATCCACGTTTATACCCTGTGCCTGCTCGGGAGACATATACGCCGCTGTCCCGCCAGTGGTGGTTGAACTTCCGCGCGTTTGCGATGAGAGTTTTGCCACGCCGAAGTCGACAATCTTCACGTCGCCTCGCTCTGTAAGTATAATATTTGCCGGCTTGATATCGCGATGAACGATGCCGGCTTCATGAGCTCGCTGCAGGCCGTCCGCAATTTGAATGGACACACGGATTGCTTTATCGATCCCGAAAGGCCCTTCTTCAATCTGATCCTTGAGAGTTTTGCCGTCGTAGTATGCCATACAAATGAACGAGCGTCCATCATCTGTGTCGTCGATTTCGTGTACGACGGCGATATTCGGATGGTCGAGCGCCGATGCTGCCTGAGCTTCCTGGATGAAGCGACTTTTGGCTTCTTTGTCGCGAGTCATTTCAGGAGTAAGGAATTTTAAGGCCACGGATCGGCGGAGCTTGGTGTCTTCGGCCTTGTAGACGGCACCCATTCCTCCTTCGCCGAGTTTTTCGAGGATCTTATAGTGAGATATAGTTTGGCCGATCATAACACGCCTCCGCCTAAGCTTCGTTTCGTCGGATCCGCAAAATTCCAGTTGCTCGCACAAAGCGCTCGCAGGGAATTTTGGGACGTTCCGCCTTTGCCGAGCTTTTCCAGGATTCTATAGTGGGATACTGTTTGCCCTATCATGTTTGCGCCTCCCGCAAACAGTGGCGGTGAATTCAAGGGGAGGTCATTTTTCCAGCGTAATCTTGGCCAGGAATGTAGTAAACCTGGGGTCGGACCTGAGCGAGGCGAAACCTCTTCCCATCTTTATCCAGACGAGCGAGGTTGACCTCTCATCGAGGGCTTTGTTCAAGTAGGAGATTGCTTCATCTTTCCGGCCGAGAGCAGCACTAAGCCCGGCAAGGTGCGCTGGCGAGACATATTTTTCTTTGGACATCTTTACAAGAAGGGCAAAGAATTGTTCTGCCAGATCGCGTTTGTCCGCTTCAGCCAGGGCACTCCCCAGCGCCGCGACCATAGTCGGGTTGTTGTCCGACAACCGAACGGCGGATTCAAGCTCTCGAATCGCATCGCCGTAATTCTCGTCTGCAAGGTAGGCAAACCCCAGATGCATGTGCGCAAGGGCGAATGTCGGGTCCATTTCAAGAGTGCGCCGGTAATGCTCGATCTCCTGTTCAAAAGAGCCCGCGAAATAATGAATGGCGCCGACCTCTGTGTTGATGATCAAAGAGAGGGGCTCGAGGTCCCGTGCTTTCGTAATCTCCTGGATTGCCTCTTTCGAGTGCCCAGTAGTAGCCAGAAACCAGGCGTACCACTGACGCGCCGTCGCGTAGTTTGGATTCAGCTCGATTGCTTTTTTGAATTCCCTCTCCGCGGTTGCTTTGTCCCATTCGAACCAAAAGGCTACCATCGCGAGGGAAGCATGCGCTTCGGTCAGCGCGTTGTCGAGGCTCAGTGCTTTTGTTGCTGCTGCTTTTGCTTTCGGCATAACATCGTTTGGAGGAGCAAACGTGTTGGAAGCGAGAACGACGTAGGCGTCCGCCAGGCCGGCGTATCCGCGTGCGTAGGAGGGGTCCTTTTCGATTGCGAGCTGGAAATACTCGATGGCCTTGTTCAGGCCCTCAGCCGTTCGCTTGTTCCAAAAATATCGCCCCTGCAGGTAAAGGTTGTATGCCTCAATGTCTTCTTTCTGGGCTGAGGCAGGCTCGGGTGGTTCGTTGGATGAAAGCTTCGATTGAAGTGCAGACGCAATGCGAGACGCCACCTCGTTTTGAACGTCGAAAATATCTTTTAATTCCCTGTCGTAAGTCTCCGCCCAGAGCGTCGCGTTCGACACAGCATCCATAAGCTGAGCGGTGATGCGCGCACGGTTTTCAGCCTTCCGTACGCTCCCTTGAAGAACTGCCGTGACACCGGACTTGCTCACCTCAGACTGAATTTTCTGAGTCTTCCCTTCTCTGTCAAGTGAGGACGTGAAGGAGATGATCCGCAGGTTGCTGGTTTTTGAGAGCTGGGTGATGATGTCTTCGGTCATGCCGCGGCTGAAGTATTCATCATCCTTTGCGTCGCTCAAATTGGCGAAAGGAAGGACAACGATCGATTGCTGGGCGGGAACCCCGGAAGGGCTCTTCAACAGGAAATATCCGCCGACGAGAACTAGCAGCAAAACCGCTACGACCAATGGCCGAAGGACTCGGGCAAGGTTTTTTGGGATGGCGTATCCCTCTGCGCGATGGAGGACTGTCCTGAGCTCATGAAGAACTTCATCCGCAGACTGATACCGATCTTCTTTTCTTTTTTGAAGGCACCGTGCAATGATTCCTTCCAACGATTCAGGCATGTCGGGACGCAAAGATTTTCCCGAAAGAGGAGCCTCATTAAGAATAGAGTATCCAAAAGCTGCTTCATGTTCGCCCCGGAAGGGGAACTGCCCCGTCAGTAACTCGAACAGGACAATGCCGAAGGAAAAAAGGTCCGACCGATGGTCAATCTCTTCCCCGCGGATTTGCTCGGGAGACATGTAGGCGACAGTGCCCACCGTGTGGCCTTTCTCCAGCGTGGGCTTGCCTTTGAATTTCGCCAGTCCAAAGTCGGTGATTTTAACCCTTCCGTCGTCGGTGAGCATCATGTTGTCGGTCTTCACGTCGCGGTGAATAATTCCCCGTCGATGCGCGTGGCTCAGACCTTCAAGGATCTCGACACCATACCGCAGGATTCGTTGCGTGGAAAAGGAGCGGCCGGATTCTTTGAACTCTTCAAGTTTTGTCCTCAGCGTTCCTCCGGGGAGATACTCGAGGTCGAGAAATACCTGTCCCTCCGGCTGCTCGATATCGTGAATCGTTGCGATGTTGGGATGGTTGAGCGTTGAAAGGGCCCTTGCTTCCTGCTCAAGGCGTGTCACATCTTCCTGTGATTTGAGCAGATGCGGCGGCAGGAACTTCAATGCCACATGGCGGTCGAGTTTCAGGTCGAGCGCTTTGTACACGACACCCATGCCCCCCTCGCCCAGTTGCTCGAGGATCTTGTAATGGAGTATCGTTTTTCCAATCATGGCGCTCTTTTGATAATGACGATGGTCATGTCGTCAGATTGCGGCTGGGCCCCGGCATACTCCCGGACCTCACGCACCAAACTTTCGAGCAATCCATTCGGTGTAAGGTTACGGTGTTCGACCAAAAACTTTGTCAAACGCTCTTCGCTATATTGTTCCCCGGACGTGTTCATGGCTTCCGGAATGCCGTCTGAGTAAATGACGAGCATGTCTGCAGGCTGAATCAGCACATTCTCATCTTCAAAAGAAAACGAATCGAATGCACCCAGCATCATCCCTCCCGTGCCCAGCCGCTTCACCGACCCGTCTGCGGAAATGAGGAAAGGATGGTCGTGGCCGGCGTTGGAAAAGGACATCGCATGACGCTTGTTGTCCAGAATTCCGTAGAACAAGGTCGCGAATTTTTCCGGGCTCGTGCTTTCGTAGAGCAGCTTGTTCGAGCGGGTGAGACACTCACGGGGTTCGCGTGCAACAAGCGTCTGCCCGCGGAGTGTTGCCTGGAGGTTCGCCATCAGGAGGGAAGCGGGAAGGCCCTTACCGGTCACGTCTCCCAGGCAAATGGCAAGACGGTCGCCGTCGACCCTGATAAAGTCAAAATAATCTCCGCCGACCGTTTGGGCAGGAATTGTCTTTCCCACGATCTCATAGGCGTCGAGCTTGGGCATTTCGTTCGGCAACAGGTCCATTTGAATCTTTGCCGCAAGCCGGACTTCTTCCTGCATTTTGAGATAATGTTTTTCCTCGTCATAGAGGCGGGCGTTTTCAATGACCTGTGCGGACTGCGCCGCGATGATCGCGAGCAGGCGTTGGTCGTCGGCGTTGAATTTGTTGACGTCCTTCTTATTATAAACTGTTAACACGCCACGGAGTTCGGACTTCACCAGCAAGGGAACACAGAGCAGGGAATTCACGGACTCGTCCCACCGCACGCCGCGGAATCGTTCATCCTGTTTAGGGTTGTCGACCAACAGAGGTTTCATGTTCAGGTGCATCCATCCGAGCAATGCCTGATGAAGATGGAATTCCACATGGTCGCTGGAGCTCACCATGGCCCGGACGAGCGTTTTTGTTGGCTCGCTGTTTTTCTTGTCGACAAGCGTAATAACGCCCTGTTCAGCCTGGACCGCGCGAAGAGAGCGGCGGATAATCGTCTGCATGATCTCTTCAAGGTTCAACGTGCTGCCGATGGCGCGCGCAAGGTCGTTCAAAATGGAAAGCTCTTCGACAGCTCTTTTGAGCCGTTGGGTTTCTTCCTGAAGGGATTGCGCGGACGTCATCACGCCATCTTGGAATCAGTGGTGGTTTCGAGGAATGCCTGAAAAGGTAATCGAATTGGCGACGAAAATCAATTTCCCCTTCTTGCATTTCCTTCAAAGAATGGCTACAATACTGAACCCATCTTGACACCAACAAGCGAGTTCTGAAAACGAATGAAGACCGGCCGCGTTGCCTCAATTCAGATCTGCACGGGCCACCGAAAACCGATGCTCTCCTGTGAGACCATCGAAGCGGTGAAAGAAACCGGCCTGAAAGGCGACATCCACGCAATCCCGCAAAGCACCCGACAGATACTGTTGATTGAGAACGAGACGCTGAAGGCGCTGAAAATCCCTCCTGGAGCCGTGAAAGAGAACATCACCACCGAGGGCATTCCTCTCATGTCCCTGTCACCCCGGCAACGACTTCAGGTTGGCGAGGTTATTCTCGAGATCTCGAAGGAATGCAAGCCGTGCGAGCGAATGGAGGAGATACGGAAGGGGCTTCAATCTGATCTGGAGGGAAGGCGCGGCGTGCTCGCGTTGGTCATCGAAAGCGGTAAGATTGCTGTCGGCGACCCTATTACCGTAGTGTAGCCACGATGCAGAAATTCTGGTTTTACATCTACAATGTCCTTTTTCTTCCCTTCTTCTGGGTTGTCATGCAATGTGCCGCTCTTTTCAACCCGAAAATATGGAGGGGGATAAGCGGGCGGCGTGGTTTGTTCCAACACCTGGCACAGGATATTTCGAAGCTCAGGTCGGGTCGACGCGTGTGGTTCCACTCTTCCTCCATGGGTGAATTCGAGCAAGCCAAGCCCATCATTGCTGCACTCAGACGCCGCCACAAAGACATCGACATTGTTGTGACTTTCTTCTCGCCTTCAGGCTACGACCATTCGAAAAACTACAAGCTGGCAAATCTGATCTCGTATATTCCTTTCGACACTGTTGCCAATGCCAGTCGATTTCTTGACATGGTCAGGCCGACGGTTGCTGTCATGGTGCGCTATGATGTTTGGCCAAATCATATGTGGGAGCTCCGGAAACGCGGCATCCCGACGTTTATTGCAAATGCAACCCTCAGAAAGAACTCGTTGCGTCGCGTATTCCCGCTCAGCAGCTTCCATCGGTATGTCTACGATGGCTTACGGTCGATCCTTACTGTTTCCAACGACGATGCCGAAGCCTTCAAGGCGTTCGGCCTCACGCAACCGGAAATCCAGTCCATCGGAGAGACGCGCTATGACCAGGTTTCACAGAGAAGCGAGGACGCGAAAGCAAAACATCTCATCCCTCTTCATATCTTGACGAGGAAAAAGGTGTTCGTTGTAGGAAGCAGCTGGGAGGAAGACGATAACGTTATTCTTCCGGCTTTCAAGACCATTGCGCAGGAGGATAAATCAGCCGTCATGATCCTGGTTCCTCATGAACCCACGCTCGAAACGCTGGAACGGCTCGAGATTTCGCTCAACGGTAGCTTAAGGACGATCCGGTTCTCGGAGCTAAATGATTTTTCCAATGAAAACGTGATTCTTGTCGACAGCGTCGGTGTTCTGATGTCTCTCTACCAGTATGCGGACATCGCCTATGTCGGCGGAAGCTTCAAGCAGGGAATTCACAACGTCCTTGAGCCGGCCGTCTACGGTGTTCCCGTTGTCTATGGCCCAAAGCATGAGAACTCTCGGGAAGCCGTTGAGCTTGCCGGCCGCGGAGCGGGATTCATTGTGCAAAACACGACGGATTGCTACCGGACCCTCAAACATCTTCTTGTGAATGAAAAAGCAAGAAAAAAATCTGGAGCGGAGGCGCTTCGTCTCGTCAGACAAAATACAGGGGCGACCGCGCGTTTTCTGAAACACCTCGAGGAAGTTCTTTAACGTGAGGATAGCGTATTTTGACACGATCGCCGGCATCAGCGGCGATATGACATTAGGCGCTTTCGTGAGCGCGGGGTTTTCGGTCAGTGAGCTCTCTGGGGAGTTGAAAAAACTCAACCTCGCGGGCTTTGAGTTGGAATCCCGACACCTTGAGCGAAGCGGGATCGTTGCCGTAAAGATCGACGTCGTTGTCTCGGAACAGCCGACGTATCATCGCCATCTCAAAGATATTAACGCGCTCATCGACGCGAGTTCCCTCAGTCAAGCCGTAAAAAATTTCGCAAAGAGTATTTTCCATGAACTCGGTGTAGCCGAGGCGAAAGTACATAATTCGACGCTTGAAAAAATCCATTTCCATGAGGTAGGGGCGGTGGATTCCATAGTTGATATCGTCGGGACGGCAATCTGTCTGGAACATTTCGGCATCGAAGGTGTGTTTTCCTCTCCGGTGAAACTCGGGAAAGCCGGCTTTGTCAAAACCCAGCATGGCAAGATGCCAATCCCAACGCCGGCGACCGTTGAGATTCTGAAGGGCTATCCAGCCGTACTTACAGATGTTGATGCTGAACTCACAACGCCGACGGGCGCAGCGATCATCAAAGCGCTCTCAAAGGGCGTACTTTCAACGGAGCGTGTGCAGGTCGAGGCCGTCGGCTACGGCGCCGGGAGCAGAGAGTTCACTGAAATGCCAAATCTGCTACGGGTGATGGTCGGTGAACTCGACCCGGTTTATGCCAGCGACGAAATCGTGAGTATCGAAACAAACATCGACAACATGAACCCGGAGATTTTTCCCTACGTTGTCGAAGAACTGCTCTCCGCCGGAGCTCATGACGCCTATGTCATCCCGGTCATAATGAAAAAAGGCCGGCCCGGGATGCTTCTTTCCACGCTGGCTGAACGTTCGAAACTCGACGACATTCTTGCGATTATTTTTCGCGAAACGACGACTCTTGGGGTGAGAATTCAGCCGGTTGAACGCAGGAAACTGCATCGAAAGGAAAAGCAGGTCAACACCAGCTTCGGCTTTGTCCAAGTTAAAGGTATCATGAACAACGGCAAAGAAGTGTTTTCGCCGGAGTTCGAAGAATGCAAACGAATTGCGCGGGAGAAAAAAATGCCCCTCATTGAAGTATACAAAATGTTGGAAAAAGAGCTGAGAGCCTAGAAGGGCAACGTTTCTGCCCGTTCTCCAAATGTTTCGGGAGCGGAGCTTCTTCGCAACTTGTTGTGAGAGAGCTCAGCTCCTGAACAACAAGTATGTCCGCACCGCTCGCTGATGTAGCCATTCCTGTCCCACTGGATCAAACCTTCACGTACACGATTCCAGCCGATTTACAGCTTCACGTTCGCCATGGCGTTCGTGTGCTCGTCCCGTTCGGAAGAAAATTTGTCACGGGCGTGGTTGTGGGGCTTCCGGAGGAAACAAAAGTCCGCACACTCAAACCCATCAAGGATGTCCTCGACGATACCCCGTCGTTTACTGAAGAACTGCTTACACTTTGCTCGTGGATTTCTGAATACTATTTTGCGCCCTTGGGGGAAGTGTTGAAGGCTGCCTCTCCGAGAGGGCTATCGGTTGAGAGCAAAAGGATCGTCAAGTGTTCTGGTCAGAGCTCTGAATCATCGCCTCAACTACCGACAAAACGTCAACAGGCGATCATCCAGTTGCTGAAATCGAAACAGGCGTTGACGGTTTCTCAAATCCGGTCGGCTGTTCGAATACAGAGTATTCATGCGACACTCAACGAAATGGAAAAAAAGGGATGGATCAACATCGAAGAAGAAATAACAAGATCGAAGGTAAAGCCGAAAAAGCAATTCCTCGGGAGGATCACGGAACCCGGGCGAGCTGCGTTGTCAGATTCATCGGGTCCGAACGGAAAACTGACGGCGAAGCGAATTGCGATTCTCCGTTTCCTGGATGGGCACAGGGAGGTGCCGGTTCGGGAAATCCTGGAAAAAACACGCGCTTCGTTAAGCTCTGTGAAATTACTCGCCAAACATGGATTGCTTGAAATTCTCGAAAGAGAAGTCCTGCGAGCTGTCGATTTTGAGAACGTCGAGCCGTTAACACATTTTCTGCTGAACCAGCACCAGCAAAAGGCATTGGACACTCTTACAAAGGCTCTCCACACGGCGGAATATAAAACCTTCTTACTGCTCGGCGTGACGGGCAGCGGAAAAACACAAGTCTACATCGAAGCCATCCGCATCGCGCTGTCGAGAGGAAAAACAGCCATTGTCCTTGTGCCGGAAATCTCCCTGACGCCTCAGACCGTTCGGAGGTTTAAAGCACATTTTGGGAATGATGTCGCCGTCATGCACAGCCAGATGTCTCTCGGCGAGCGGTACGATGCCTGGCGGCAGGCTCGCGAGGGGAAAACAAAAATTGTCATCGGGCCGCGCTCCGCTGTCTTTGCGCCTCTTCACAACCTCGGCCTCATTGTCGTCGACGAAGAACAGGAAGCGTCGTACAAACAATTCGATTCGATGCCGCGCTACAACGCCCGTGAAGTGGCTATTGTGCGTGCGCGACACAACAACGCTGCGGTTCTTCTCGGCTCCGCTACACCGTCAGCGGAAAGCATGTATAACGCGCTCAGCGGCAAGTATGGATTACTCGAATTGCCCGAACGAGTGGATAACGCGCAGCTTCCGCGCATCGACCTGGTGGATATGACAAAGGAAAGAAAACGGGTTTTTGAGGAGCTCAGAAAGGAAGTGAAGGAACAGAAAAAGGATTTTCCCACTAAGCTTCCTGCATCCTCCGTGTCGCAGCTCCTTCGCGAACAAATCGCCGAGCGACTCCGAAGAAAAGAAGGCGTAATCGTTCTTCAGAACCGTCGGGGGTTTTCACATGTCGTTGAATGTCCCGATTGTGGCTATGTGGAGAAATGCGGCCGTTGCGATGTCTCGCTGACGTATCACCAGACAAAAAAACATTTACGGTGCCATTACTGCGGGTTTGTAAAAACACCGCCAGCCGTCTGTCCTGAATGCGGAGGAGCCGATGTACGTTTCCATTCCTATGGTACGCAGCAAGTCCAGGAAGAGCTTGAGCAGTTGTTCCCGCGGGCATCTATTTTGCGGATGGATCTCGACACCACCAGCCGCAAGGGCGCTCACGATCGACTGCTGCGTCGGTTTGCCAGCGGCGAGGCCGATATCTTGCTTGGGACACAAATGGTCGCCAAGGGCCTGGATTTCCCAAGAGTCACTCTTGTCGGAGTAATTTCGGCAGACACGCAGATGCTTCTCCCTGATTTCCGGGCGTCAGAACGCACTTTTCAACTGCTCACTCAAGTTGCCGGGCGGGCAGGAAGAAGCGACCTTGCGGGTGAAGTCGTTATCCAGACGAATCAACCGGCTCATTACAGCCTGCATCATGTCCTCACGCACGATGTGATGGGCTTCTACAAACAAGAGTTGGAGTATAGAAGGGAACTCGACTACCCGCCGTTTTCAAGAATTGTCCTCGTTGAATTTTCGGGTGAAACCGAAGGAGATGTGTATCAACACACAAAAAAGTTCGCTGATTATCTCGAATCGATCAACCGAGACCATCACTTCAAAGTACTGGGGCCGGCGGATGCAGCAATACCGAAAATCAAAGATCAATACCGAAAACATGTGATCATCAAAGGACTGCGGGATGTTGACCCTTCGGGGGCTCGCATGAGGTCGGCGTTGTCAAAGGCAAGGCGTCAGTATGAAACGTCTGACCTGGGAAAAAAGAAAAGCATCAGGTTGACGATCGATGTGGACCCACAGGGGATGATGTGACCATGGTCCTTCCGAATTGTTCTCTTGCGAGAACACGACCTTCGGAAGCGTCTCAATCCGAAATTGAATCAATTAAACGAGAATGAAGAGAGATACGGATCCGCAAGGGGAGAGAGCGATTCTCCTCAATGGATCTTCTTGCTGAACATCGCGCCCTTCCAGCGATAGCGTGCGAACAAGCCAAGCAAGCCAAAGACTGTTACGTAGAGCGGATGGAGAAATTGCGTCGGAAGGAAGTATTTCAGGAGTCCTTCCTGGCCGAAGCCCCGGGATGCTTGTCTGAGGAAACTAAATTCGAGAACAGACTTCATCCCCCACGACGCAACGGCCGGCCAGAAAAAACTCCATGCATTCCAAAAAGGGCTCAAGCTCCCGAAAACGATGAGCGCATTCAGAAGATACACAGCTACCAAACCAGCAATCATTTCCACGTCGTATTGCTTCACTTTGCTGGCATAGCGAATGCGCTGGTTCCAGAATTGCTGCCAACTCATCGGCGCGGCTGCTGGGACGAATGCGTTGGGTGAAAGTGCGTACGAGAACCGGCCCAGCTTCTCATGCGCCGCGCGCTGAATAAACAAATCGTCGTCGCCTGAAACCCATCGCTTGATGTTTTCAAATCCTTCGGCCTGCAAAAACGTGGATCTTCGGTAGCTCAAATTTGTACCGGTTGCTGTGAGCGGGCGGCCCAGTCCAACGCTGGCTGCGGCTATGGCGGCAAGCGAAAAATAATCGAGAGCAAGCATGCTTTCCACTATTCGAGGTAGCGGCTTGTCAAAGCGATATGGAGAAAAACCCAGGACAGCGTTCACTCCGTCGCGATAGAAGCTGACGGTCGTGCGGACCCACGTCGGCGGTGGCGTGCAATCGGCATCAGTGAGCAAAACGATTTCTCCCCGGGAAGAACGTATGGCCAGGTCGAGTGCGCGCTTTTTGGGGGCAAAATCCGGCAACAGGTCTGTAACCCGCAGCGCTTTCAGTGACCGATGTGCACGTTCCGCACGGATGAGAATGTCCCACGTTTCATCTTCAGAACGATCATCGACAATGAGAACCTCGAGTTTCTCGCCGGGGTAGTTCTGCTGGAGGAGGCAGGAAAGAAGCCGCGGCAGGTTTCGCGCTTCGTTCCGTGCGGCAACCACGATAGACACCGAGGGGAAGGATTCCGGAGATGATGTGGCTTTTCTGCCTTTTAAGTTTTTCGACAGATCAGAGAATCCCTTCATCAACAATCCTAAGACGGCCGCATAGAAGATCAAAAGCGTGGCGAGAAAGAACATCAGGAAGGAAGGCATGAATCTCTAATAGTTAACGTCGACAAAGGCCCGGAGTTTTTTCCCCTGTGCGTTCGTTCCCGTCAATTGCCGCGAATTCTGCTCGTCAAGTGTGGATACTTCAAGCCCCAGGAACATGTCTCTCGAAAACTGGTATCGAAGATTGAGCGTCAGGCGGTGGCGAAGCTCCACTACGCCCGCCAAAAAATTCTTTTGTTCGCCATCCTCCGCCTTATGAGCCGTAAAGAGGTCTCCTTTTCCTTTCCTGGTGTAAGAGTAGGCCACGTCGAACAGAAGGTCGCTCGCCGGCCGCCAGAGACACGAAAGTAAATATCGGTCGGCGTTTGGACCGATACTGGAGCCAATACTGGATCCGTAATGAGAATACACATTCAGTGAATCCTGATGAGTATAGACAAATGGGTCGATGCGGGTGTACGCGGCGATGAGTTCCAGCGTCTTGAACTCGAACGGTTGGGCCCAATGGAATCCGGCAGTGAATGCAAACTTGTTTCCCCAAAACGTTGCGAAGGATTGGTCCAGGGAAAGATCGTCTACAAAAACCTCTGTAAAGAGGCGAACGCCCGGCATGAGCACCGCCGTAACATCAATGCCAAGAGTATTGTTGTCCTTGTCCCCCAGCTGATGCTCCATGAAATGGTAAAGAAGCAAGGGATTAAGGTAGCCGAGCTCCGCACCCCTGCCGGCGTACACAATCGTTTCATAAACGCCAACCTGGAAACCGCCGCCCAGAAGCACATCCAATCGATGTCCTGCCAGAAAACGCGTTGTGCCGATCCCTTGCAAGTTCGCATGAAAATAGGAAAATCGAAAACTCCGGAAATCCAACGACATGCGAATTTGATCCATCGGCTCGTTAAAGAGTGAAAGACCGATCCGTTCCTGAAGTCCGCTCCCCCAGCTCACAGTTGTGCGCCCAAGATAAACGGTGAGAGGGGCAAAATGTAATGAAAGATAGCCGGTCGCCTGGTCGGTGAAAACGGTGGAACCGACGGTAGACCGCGTCTCCCCCTGCGTCACGTCAAACCGCTCGTCATGGTCTTTCGCTCCGAGCGTCATGCCGTTGCGGGCCGAGAGGTCGAAGAATATACTTTCCCCAAATTGTCCACGAATCTTGCCAAACCCGGTTATCCTGAGAATTTTCTCGTCGGGAACATCCGAAAACCCTCGATGAATGTCAGCTTCCGCTACCCCGCGAAGGTCGACAAAGACCTGTGACGAACCTTCTTCATATCGATAGGCGTGAATTTCGTTTTCGGGCACGGCGAAATCGCCTACTTTAAGCTCAGCAAATTCTCCGAGCATCTGATCGACAAGTTCAGCGTCTGCGGAAGACAGTATTGGTGTGTGTTGTTTCATGGAT
>JACPSI010000102.1 GCA_016193365.1 Ignavibacteriales bacterium | reverse complement strand
TCCCGCGCCGATCGGCTCGCCGCGCCAGCCGGCCCGCTACGTCGGCGGCGATTTCCGGGTTTTTCGTAAGCGCCTCAATGATGAGGAATTGGATCTCCTCCGGTTCCTGAGACAATGACCATTGCGAGACGCCGAAGAGCAATGGCAACGTTGCAAAAAGAATTGTGAAACGGTTCATACCTGCTCCTTTGAGAAGAATAGATGGACTTATCCCTATGAGGATAAATCAGTACAACCAAGGAGCTGGAGTTAAATCAGTAAAGCGGAATGGATGAGGAAAAGCGGGGTGGTGGATTTATGGAAAAATGGAATAGTGGAATTGAGGAAACTTTCGGATGAAACATCGTCAACTAATGTAAACGTGACTGCAAGCGCATCTGGTGAATCAGTTTGAAGCTTGTCTACCTTCAGAAACGGCGTTGTGTTGCGTTCGGCTCCGAGTTGTTTAGCGCAGCAATCGGGCGTTAGAGATGAAACCGTGGTGCCCGTCGCATTTGCGGTTGGGGACATGTCACACGTCAGGTTCTCGCTGCTCATCATGGGGCAGAGGTATTGAACCACCGGCACGCCGACGCTGAAAAAGCTGAAGACGAGGATCAAAAGCGAAGAGAAGACTATTTTCGTTGTTTTGTTCATCAACAAAGATAAACCTTGAAGCCTAGGTCAAAGTTCCTGCAAATGCCAAGCCAATACAAAGTTAGCGAAAAAGGATGGGATTTGCAAGAATAGTTCTCAACAATGGGAAAAGAAAGAGGCCTTTTCTCCATTTTTGAGAAAGGACGGGAGTTCACGTGGCATCCCAAATCGGCTTGCCCAAGAAGGCTGAAAGTGTCTTGGCGTCCTGTCTGAGTTTGTCGAGATTCCCATGGTCGACGACATTGAGTCGCTTCCCGTCCGACAGAACGAGGTTGAGTTCATACTGTAATACGAGCTCTTGTTGCCTCGAACATACTCTGAAATAAGCTGAAGTGCGTGAATCTGGCTAAGCTCCGCGGAGCGTTTCACCGTCCGGACATCGAATACCTCCTGTGGAGATTTACGCCCGGCCCAAAAATACCCGACGGCCTTGTCAAAAACGACGGGCGCTGTGCCGAAATAGAACATGAGTGCGCCCACAGCCAAGAAAATGAGGCCAAAGAAGATGGGTATGAACATTTCGAATTCGAATGAGGCGTTTTCGTTTGAAAACTGTAGAGCTGAAAACACGATGGAGAAGCCTAGACCAAAAACCATGAACACACCGTAGAAGATTTTCGCACCCGTCGAAGCCTGGAATTCAATTCTGGTTGTATCAACCTCAATAAGCTTGTGCGTGCGAAAGTTCGCCCCTCCAGATTTTGCCGGCGTCCACTGAGTTGCTATCGCAACCGGATCCCCAAATTGCGAAGGGTCAATCTGCGAGCGGGATCCAAAACTGACAAGTTTCTGCAGGAAGTTTTTCAGCATAAATCCGTCCTATCATCTACTACATTTGGATACACAGGAACGCCTATCCGAGAGACTACCTGGACTGTTCAACAAGTTGCATTCTGTCGAAATAAACCTTTTCCCCATCAAACTTCTCTTTTGTGGGATTCCAGGGGAAGTAGATAAGAATCTTCAGATTTACGGGTTTGCCCGTCGGTTGAATTCCCGCCCACACACCCTGATGCGTCCCAACAAGATCAGCAACCTCAATGACGCCTTGAGGTCCGATGACGATGTCGGTAAGATTGAATTTCACATCGGGGAATGCGCCGAGAAAGGTCAGGTAGAAATTGCGGGCTCCGTCGTGGCCTTCCCATCGCTCGCCGGTCGGGATAATCTCATACACGCATTCTTCGGTGAGGGTTTCGATTAAGCCATCAATGTTTCGTCGGTCTTCTGCCTGGGAATGCTTGATCCAAAGGTGGCGGATTTTTTCGTAGAGGTTCCGGCTTATGTTGGCGGTAAGCCGCTCGCGGATGGAGATTCCTTTCAACATTGCCCGAGATTTCGATTTCTTTCCGTCTTTCAAGCTGACCCCTTTTCTATTTCCCCTCGACGAGTCGAGTCGTCGACGTTCGGAAGGGGAAAAGAAGGGGTCAGAATAAATGGCTGCTATCCTTTGTTCATCACCAAATCGAAAACACTCTTGATCCCAATCGGGATGTAGGAAAAGAATGGCTCTGCAAACTTCACGCCTATTCTCCTGCCGTAATTCCGGGCACGCACTTCGACCAGCTCGAGAAACTCCGGCCGGCTCAGACGGGTCTCGGGCTCCTTGCTCTTTGGGTCATGAAACTGCGATGAATGCTGTCGAATGGCCTCAAGCTTGATATCCCACGTATCCGAAATATCCACAATAAACGACGGCTGAAATTCATACCACTGCATGAACTCGAAATAGTTGTCCGGCCTGAAAGCTTTTTGTGGCCTTCCCTCTTTCTTCGTCTCGAACTTTGCAAGGCCTGAGAAAAACCAGGCCTCTTTGCACAACTGGTGTGTGTGGAAATGGTCCGGGTGTCGGTCGATGGAGTGGGGAATGAGGAGGATCTTCGGCTGAAGTTCACGGATGAGCGTAATGACCTTTTGAAGGTTTTCCGGATTCGCTTCCACGCTTCCGTCCGGTATTAAAAGATTTCTCCTTGTCCCTGCACCGAGTGTTTTGGCCGCTTGTTCAGCTTCCTTTGCGCGGATTTCTTTCGTTCCCCTTGTTCCAAGTTCACCTTGTGTTGCATCAGCCATCGCCACTGAACGTCCCTCCTTGACAAGCTTCGCTATGGTTCCACCACACGAAAGTTCGAGGTCGTCGGGGTGAGAGGCGATCGCCAGAACATCGACTGCCATGTTTTTTCCTGATGTTGGAGAGCCAATATACCCAAGAGAGGAATGAAAGACAAGAAAACCTAAAAAGAAGCCTCGCTTTTGCCTCAAGTATTCGGAGAAAAAGCGAGGCTTCTGCCCTTGCTTGAATGTCGTGTGAAGGATATCTAACTTCATTCTTGCATGGAAACTGTGTCAGGCGTCGGCAGAAAAATTCTCACCGTTAGTGAAATCACCCGCAAGCTACGAATCTATCTTGAAGAAACGTTTCCTCAGGTATGGGTTCAGGGTGAAATATCGAACTGCAAGAGGCACGGGTCCGGCCATTTCTACTTTACTCTCAAGGACGAAATGTCTCAGATTTCTGCTGTGATGTGGCAAAGTAACGCAGAGATGCTCCTTTTTGCTCTTGAGGATGGAATGAAAGTCGTTGTCCGGGGCGCAATCACTGTTTATCCACCGAAAGGCAATTATCAAATTGATGTGGATAAGATTCAACCGCTCGGAATTGGAGACCTTCAAATGGCGTTTGAACGGCTTAAACAAAAGCTCGCCGCAGAAGGCCTATTCGACGCACGCCGGAAGAGACCAATTCCAGAATTCCCACGGTCTATCGGTATTATCACTTCAGAAAGCGGAGCAGCTCTTCAGGATATTCGGAGCGTTCTCTTGCGAAGGTTCTCCTCTGTGGAGGTCATTTTCGCCGCCGTCAAGGTTCAAGGACCTGGCGCTGCCGAAGAAATCGCCGGAGCCATCGCTGACATGAATAGATACGGAAAGGTTGACGTCATTATTGTCGGTCGCGGTGGCGGCTCGCTCGAAGACCTCTGGGCGTTTAACGAAGAAGTTGTTGCGCGGGCGATTTACCATTCAAAGATTCCCGTCGTCAGTGCGGTGGGCCATGAAATCGATTTCAGCATCTCGGATTTTGTTGCGGATGTGCGCGCTGCCACCCCTTCTGCCGCTGCCGAGTTGGTTGTGCGTGACCGTGGAGACCTTCTTGATATTCTTCGCAATATGTGCTATACTATGCGCAATCAGTTGGAAGAAACGACACAAGGACTGCGCACGCGGATCGAGAGTCTTGTCGCCAGCTATGCGTTCAATCGACCCAAGGACATCATACGCGAGTCTGCCCAGACAGTTGACGAGTTTGAACGAAGCCTGAACCTGAAGTTCCGCCACCTTTACCAACTTGCCCACCAGCACCAGCGGACGATCCGCCTGCGTCTCGATAACCTTGACCCGGCCGGCGTTTTGAAGCGAGGCTATACGATGGTTCGGAAAGAGGGCCAGGTTGTCACCAGCTCCCGAAGCCTTTTGGCAGGTGACCGGGCAACGATCCGATTCCATGACGGAGAAGTTTCAACGCGGGTGGAAGAATGATGAGCAAAAAAACTTCCAGGGGTTCCTTCGAGGAGTCAATGAAACGCCTGGAAAAAATCGTGGAATCGCTGGAGCAGGGAAAGGTAACACTCGATGATGCTGTCGATTTGTACGAGGAAGGCATCCGATTGTCGAAGCTGTGCAGTGAAAAATTGAAATCTGTTGAACTAAGAATCAAGAAACTCACGAAGGACATGGACGGACAATTTCAGCTTCTCGATCTGGAATGAAATGAACGAACCGCATTTTCAATTTTTCGACAAGATCAACTTCCCTGAAGACCTGAGAAAAGTCGATGTGAAGGACCTCCGGACCGTTTGCCTGGAGCTGCGGGAGTTTCTCGTCGATTCCGTTTCGAAAACAGGCGGGCATCTCGGCGCCGGACTTGGAGCCGTCGAGCTAGCAGTTGCTCTGCATTATGTCTTCAATACGCCCGTGGACAAACTTGTCTGGGACACGGGACATCAGGCGTATCCTCATAAATTACTGACTGGCAGAAAAGATCGGTTTCACACGATGCGCCAATTGAACGGCATCAGCGGGTTCCTGCGCAGGGTTGAAAGCGAATACGACGTGTTTGGGGCAGGTCATGCAAGCACTGCGATTTCAGCAGCGTTGGGAATCGCGACTGCGCGCGATTTTGCCGGTAAAGATTTCAAAGTCGTTGCGGTTGTGGGCGATGGTTCGTTGACGGGCGGGATGGCATACGAGGGGATGAACAACACGGGCCTCTTGAAAAAAGACATGATTGTTGTGCTCAACGATAATCAGATGGTTTCCCTCTCAGCAGTTAATCCGACACTGTGGTCATTCCATAATTACTTCAACGAACTCCTGACGCACCCGACCTACAACAAATTCAAAGCGAACGTGTGGGAGCTCACCGGGAAATTGGACAGCTTCGGAGATCGACTTCGCACGGTGGCGCACAACGTGGAGAAAGGTTTGAAGGCAGTCATTACACCGGGGATGTTGTTTGAAGCGCTCGGCTTCAGGTATTTTGGTCCATTTAACGGCCACAACGTAGTAAAACTCGTTGAAGTGTTTCGGCACGTAAAGGAATTGAAAGGCCCTATCCTTATTCATACGATCTCGGAAAAGGGAAAAGGCTACGCACCTGCCGAACAGGAGGCCACGCGACTTCACGGCGTCACGCCCTTTGACAAAATTACCGGCATTGCGCCAAAGAATCCAGGTGCCCCGCCTGCATATACGACAATTCTTGGCAAAGCCCTCGTGGAAATCTGCAAACAGAATCCGAAGGTCGTCGGCATTACTGCTGCGATGCCGGACGGGACTGGACTTGTTGCGCTGCAAAAAGAAATGCCGGAGAGATTCTTCGACGTCGGTATCGCGGAACAACACGCCGTCACGTTTGCCGCAGGAATGGCGACGGAAGGATATATACCCGTTGCCGCAATTTATTCAACGTTTCTCCAACGGGGGTATGACCAGATTATTCATGATGTCTGCATCCAGAATCTGAATGTTGTTTTTGTCATGGATCGCGGGGGCCTTGTCGGTGCGGATGGCCCAACCCACCACGGCGCCTTTGATCTGTCGTACCTACGGTGCATTCCCAACATGGTCGTCATGGCTCCCAAAGATGAGCAGGAACTTCGCGATATGCTTTTTACGGCAATCGAGTACAAAAGGGGACCAATTGCGTTGAGATATCCAAGGGCAATTGCTCTAGGGGTGGCCGTGAGAAACGGATTCCAGGCGATTCCCATCGGAACGTCGGAAACTCTCCGTCAGGGGTCGGATGTTGCACTCCTTGCGATCGGCAACATGGTTCCTTACGCAGTAAAAGCAGCAGACCTTCTCTCTAAGGATGGAATATCGGCAGAAATCGTCAACATGAGGTTCGTCAAACCTCTCGATGATGCCGTCATCAAGTCGCTTTCGTCCAGGTTCGATAATTTTGTAACCTTAGAGGACAATACCGTTCATGGCGGCTTTGGTTCGGCTGTACTTGAATCGCTTCAACGGCAACATCTTGCCAATGTCTCCGTAAAGCTCCACGGTATCCCGGACAGGTTCGTTGACCACGGAACTCCTGAGGAACTGCACAAGTCTTTGAGACTGGACCCCCGGGGTATCGCAGAGGTCACCAGAGAATTCCTTGTGTCCAGAGAAGGGAAATCCGCTTTCGAGCTTGTAGCCTCCTAGTCGTTCGCCTCTCGTCCTATGGAAAAGACCCGTATCGGCATCGTTGGCATGGGCAACATTGCCCAGACGATTCATCTTCCCATTCTCACCAAACTTCAGGACACCGAGGTCGTTGCCGTTTGTGACCTCGATGACAACAAAGCCCGTTTTGTGGCGGAAAAATTTCAGATTCCGCGCTACTATTCCGATGTTGAAAAAATGCTGAGGTCCGAAGACGGAATTGCCGGTGTGGACATTTGCACTCCCACCGTTGTCCACCCGGAGGTGGCAATCGCAGCAATCGAATCGAAAAAGGATGTTCTTGTGGAAAAACCTCTCGCAAGGAGTCAGAGCGAAGCAATTGCTATTGTCACCGCGGCGAAAAAGCATCGCCGAAAAGTCATGGTGGGAATGAACAACCGGTTCCGGCCGGACTCCATGATCCTCAAGAGCTTTATTGAGGACCATGCTCTTGGCAGAATATTCTATGCAAAGGCGGGATGGTTCAAGAAACTCAATGCCGAAAGCGTCTGGCTGACGAGGAAGGAACAGTCGGGTGGAGGCGTGGTGCTCGACCTCGGGATTGTCATGTTTGACCTCGCGTTCTGGATGATGGGATATCCGGAAGTAAAAGAAGTCACATCGACGCATTACACCCAATTCACGAAGGAAGTGGAAGATTCATCCATCATGTTCATGAAGATGAAGAATGGTTCCACGTTGACGATTGAAGCAAGCTGGTCCTTCGAATCCAATACGGATTTTTTCTACTGTGATTGTTTCGGCACAGAAGGGAGCGGCTCGTTGAATCCTTTCCGCATTCTGAAACGCATGCATGGAAGCCTCGTGAATGTCGCGCCCGTTTCGCAGGAAACGCCGCAATCTCTGTATAGGAAATCATACGAGAACGAACTGAAACACTGGGTTGGCGCGTTGCGGGGACTGCACCCCGTTGTTTCAACGGGCGAGGAGGCTGTACACCGCATGAAAATCGTCGATGCAGTTTACAAATCCGCGAAAAGAGGCAAAGCCGTCGCCATTCAATAGTACCCGCGCGAAGCATTACAAGGTTGTGAAGAAGAAGACATCAGTACGTTTCCCACGGAGCTCGCCCTTTCCCGTCGTCGCACTCCTGACAGACTTTGGTCTTGAAGACCATTACGTCGGAACGATGAAGGCCGTGATCCTCTCGATACACCCGAGGGCACACATCGTCGATATCACACACGAGGTCGCCGCTCATCAAGTGCAACAGGCGGGATACTTGCTTTGGTCTGCTTACAATTTTTTTCCTCGAGGAACGCTCTTCGTCACTGTTGTCGACCCTGGCGTTGGAAGCCAGCGAAGGATCCTGGCTGTGCGGTCCCAGCATTACACCTTTCTCGCTCCTGATAACGGCCTACTCGATTTCGTATTGATTCAAACCCCTGCGAAAGAAATTGTGCAAATTGACCTACTAAAGGCAAAAAGATTTCTTCCATCGAATGTCTCATCAACGTTTCATGGGAGAGACATCCTTGCACCCATTGCGGCATATTTATCGTCGGGTAAGAAGCTTCAATCCTTTGGAAAACGAATAAAACTCCCCGGCATTCGGGAGCCTTTTGTGAACGGAAAGAAAAGCGCCGTCAAACCCTGTATCCTGCACATAGACCATTTTGGAAATATCGTCACGAATATTCTTGTGGCTGGATTGAGTACTCAGGACATTCAGACAATGGCCGTTGGAAAAGCGCTCGTCTCGCGCTGGATTCATCACTACGATGAAGCGCCGGACAGGACACCCTGCTTCATCACCGGCAGCAGCGGCCTCGTCGAAATTGTAGTTAAAAAAGACAACGCGGCGAGACTCCTCAGCGCTTCTGTCAACAGTCCGTTGACGATCTACTGGACATGAGCACAGCCGAAAAGTACATGAATCGGTGTTTTGAGCTAGCGCTCAAGGGATACGGATTCGTCAGCCCTAATCCCCTGGTCGGATGTGTGATTGTAAAAAACGGCCATGTTGTAGCAGAGGGATATCACAAACGGTTTGGCGGACCACACGCGGAAGTGAACGCTTTGAGTTCAGCTGGCCGAAAAGCGAGGGGGGCCACGTTGTATGTCAACCTGGAGCCTTGTGTCCACTTTGGAAAAACGCCCCCGTGTGCTGATACCATCATCGAGGCGGGGATTTCAAAAGTCATTGCCGGAAGCCGGGATCCCAACGCACTTGTGGGAGGCAAGGGGTTTGAAAAACTCAAGAGAGCGGGAATAACAGTCCATAACGCAATTCTCCGGAGACAAGCGGAGAGACTTAACGAAAAATTTTACTCGTTCATGAAAACAGGACTTCCCTTTGTGGGGGTCAAAGTTGCTCAGACGGTCGACGGCAGGTTGGCCGATTACCGCGGGACATCAAAATGGATAACGTCTGAGGCTTCTCGAAGGGAAGCGCACCAAATACGAGCCGGATATGACGCAGTACTTGTGGGCGCAAACACCGTCGCAATCGATAATCCGCAGCTGACAGTGAGGTTTGCGAAAGGCAACAACCCCGTAAGGGTTGTGCTTGACGGGAATTTGAATGTCACGCCGGAGAGAAGGATCTTCAATACTGGAGCATCAGGGACAATCCTTTTCACTTCACGAAGAGCATTCCGAAAAAAATCGAGTGTGGTCCGGAAGATGCACCGACAGGGTGTGCGAGTCATTCCGCTTGACGATGAGCCCGATTTGAATATGCAACGGGTTTTGCGCCAGCTCTCGGTTCTCGGCATTTCCTCCGTCCTCGTCGAGGGTGGAAGCCGCACAATCTCAGCTTTTCTTTCTGCCCGGCATGTGAATAAGGTCCATTGTTTTGTTGCACCGACACTGCTGGGCGGTGGAGTGAATTCGTTTTTTCTCAAGAATCCCCGCAGTCTTCGTGGATCCATTCGATTGAACGACACACAAACGCGAATCTTAGGTGCGGATCTCCTTTTGGAGGGTTATCCGAGATTCTCATGAAACTATTACTGATGTTCGTGACATCCCTGATGATTATGTCCATTTCGTATTCTCAAACCCTTAAGCAACTTAAGAAGGACATCGAATCAGAGCTTGCTTCGGTTAAGGGGACATTTGCTGTCGCAGCGAAGGCCCTTGCAAGCGGTGAGACACTTTTGATCAACGAGCGGGAACAATTTCACGCCGCGAGCACAATGAAAACGCCCGTGATGATCGAAGTTTTCGCGCAAGCGAAGAGCAGGAAATTCTCTTTACAAGATAGTGTTGTAGTGAAGAATGAATTCCGCAGCATCATTGACAGTTCCACATATGCAATGGATCTGGGGGAGGACAGTGATGACTCGATGTATAAGCGAATCGGGTCGACAGCTTCCATTCGTGAACTGGTAGACCATATGATCACGGTGAGCAGCAATCTTGCGACGAATATTCTGATTGACCTTATCGGGGCCAGGAATGTCACGGCGAGCATGCGTTCCCTCGGGGCTCGCGACATTCAGGTTTTGCGCGGCGTCGAGGATATCAAGGCTTTCGAACGCGGGATGAACAACACAACGACGGCGTACGACCTTTTGGTTGTCTATGAGGCAATCGGAATGGGCAAGGTCGTAGATGAGCAAAGCTGTGGTGAGATGCTGAAGATTCTTCTCGCGCAAAAATTTCGTGACAAGATCCCTGCATTATTGCCGGAGGGGACAAACGTCGCACACAAGACGGGGAACATCACCGGGGTTGAACATGACGGGGGAATTGTGTTTTTACCGGACGGGCGGCAGTTCGTCCTTGTCCTGCTCTCGAAAAACCTGGAGAATGCAACCGACGCGAAGAAATTGATTGGTCGCATCTCGAGGAAGATGTACGACTACTTTCTCACGGCACAATAGTTCGAAATGTTCTCAGGAATCATTGAAGAAACCGGAACGGTGAAAAAAGCCGCCCGCAAGGCAGACAGCGTGCAATTCTCCATTTCGGCGGCAAAAACCTTGAAAAGCGTCAATGCCGGTTCCAGCATTTCAGTGAACGGCGTTTGTCTGACCGTTCTTCACAGATCAAAGAACGAATTCAAAACACAGGCGGTCGAGGAAACTCTTAAAAAAACGAACCTTGGTTTGCTAAAACCCGGAAACAAGGTCAACCTCGAAAGACCTCTTCGATTCTCGGGCAGGGTTGACGGCCATTTTGTGTTGGGACATGTCGATTGTGTGGGAGTTGTGCGGCTGGTGGAAATAAAAAAGAGCAGCAAAGTGTTTTGGATTCAATATCCCAAACAATTCCGAAAATACATTATCCGCGTGGGCTCAATCGCCGTGAATGGCGTGAGTCTTACCATATCCGACGACAAGGCAGGATTGTTCGGCGTTTCTCTCATACCGCACACTCTCCAGGTTACAAACTTCGGCGTGCTGAAGCGAGGCGCGAAAGTGAATCTCGAATTCGATATTCTTGGAAAATACATTGAGAATATATACAGGGTGAGAGGACGGTAGTTCATGGGCCGCCGCATTATTTACAAAATAGAAAACAGTGTTCAGAGCTCGTTCACCGAGGAGCAGTGGAACGAGGTGGCCCGGATGCAACACTGGTACAACTCCGAATTCAAGTGGTCGTCAGGGAAAATCTCTTTCAAGAGATACGTCCTTTTTCCGAATACAGAAGAATTTTCCAACCTCGACCAATCTGTGTGGCAAATTATTGCTCACCGGTACGAGTCGCTGCAACGACAAGGAATGAATGACTTTGAAATCGTGGAACAGCTCGAGCGCGATCAACTCGTCTTTGTCAAATGGGGAGGATACTTTGACGGGTGCCTTGCCAGCGGATTTACGCGCGTTGCAGACAACGAATGGAACGCGTTCCTTGTCTGTGATTTTCTCCTCAAAGCGTCAACGCTCTGTCCGGAAATTACAGTCCATATCACTGATGAAGGACAGTTTATCAAGACCGGAGAGGTGTGGTTTCGCCGGGGGGATGCCTTTCTTTATAAAAGCAGACTCCCGATGTCCCTGTTTCTTGATGAAATGCTCCAGGACAAACACATTTTTTCTATCGTGAATTCGGAAAAATATAACAACCATCCGGCGTTCAAGAATGTGATCCCCGGGTTTAACCGACTGCAAACGGCTGACCGGCTGAACGTTGTTCGTAACTGGAATTGGCTTGGCTATGGTGATGGATACGATGCCTCGGGAGACGACACCATGGGATACAACCTGAATCTGAAGGTCAGGCGATTTCAGCTCGTGGATTAACCGTTCTTGCTTTTCGGATGAAACTTGGCTATCTTTTTCTACAACCCCATACTTCTATGGGGTTTTTTATCTTCACGAGGGCAATCTTATGACGTACACATTCTTTATTACGATCGAAGTTGTTATTAGCATACTTCTCATTCTCGTTGTGCTTATGCAGGCGAGCAAAGGAGGTGGGTTGGCCGGATCATTTGGAGGAGCGAATATAGGGACTGTGTTTGGCGTCCGTCGTACTTCGGATTTCCTGAGCAAGACGACAACCATCCTGGCAACATTGTTTATCCTTTTAGCACTCTTTATTAACCTCACGGTTCTCCCGCGGGGCGAGGACAAAGAGAGCGTGATTCAGCAGCAAAATGCCGTTCCGCCTCCTGCGACACAATTGCCCACACAGCCTGCACCCTCGCAGAATCCGCCTCGATAGAGTTGTAACCCGCACCCATGGCTCGATCGCCAAAACGACGATGAACGTTTCTGTTGTGAGCTGTTGTCGTTTTGCGCGTCCCGCCAACAATGGCGGATGAACATGATGGCGGGATCTGACAATTTTGTGTTTTGCACCCATGGCTCAATTGGTAGAGCAACTGACTCTTAATCAGTGGGTTGGAGGTTCGAGTCCTCCTGGGTGCACGAAATGGTAGAAGTGAGTTTATGTTTTCACTCGCTTTAGCGTTAAGGTACAGGTTGCAGGCAATCCGGGTCTAGGATGGTGTGACGATGCGATTGTCTACATACTGAGTAAAGTAGTCACTTCATGAAACTCCTTAGAGATTACTCCTTAGTACTCCTTGCGTTTCAAGTGGCTCTCCGCTCTCTGCTGCTCGCTCAAGATGGTCTTCCTGACAGTACATTTCATTTTGATGGAAAGGTTACGACAGAGATTTCGATGGCGTATTGCTTTTCAGTTGCTGTTCAATCGGATGGAAAAGTCGTTGCAGCAGGATATAGCAACACAGCTAATCTAGACTTCACCCTGATCCGTTACAACACAGACGGTAGCTTGGACAACTCTTTTGACTCAGATGGCGTAACTACCACTGCAATTGGGACTGATGATGACATTGCACGGGCACTTGCCATTCAATCTGATGGAAAGATCCTCGCTGCTGGGGAAGGTAGGTCTTCAGGCAATTATTTTTTTGCGGTTGTGCGCTATAATGCTGATGGAACCTTAGATACGACTTTCGGCACTGGTGGAAAAGTCACTAATGATAGCGGAAATACAGCAGAAGCGGTTCTAGTCCAGACAGATGGGAAAATTCTGGTAGCCGGCTACACTGATAACTCTGACTTTGCCGTTGCAAGATATAATAGCGACGGTAGCTTGGATACAACATTCGGCATAAATGGTTTAGCGGTAGCCGACATTGGTAACGCAGACATAGCTTTGTCATCCGTTATTCAGTCTGATGGAAAGATTGTTATGGCAGGATATACTCGATACGCCAGTAGAGACGATTTCGCTCTTGTTCGCTTCGATTCCAACGGCTCACTGGACAACACATTTGGTTCAGATGGAATAGTAACGAC
>JACPSI010000011.1 GCA_016193365.1 Ignavibacteriales bacterium | reverse complement strand
TCGCTACGACGCCGCTTCCGCCATACGTCGGATAACAGGTTATCGCAATCTTCATTCAAAAGTCCTTTTCTGCGAAAAATTAGGGAGAAATGTGCGGACAAACAAGAAAACTGAAGGAAATTGTGTATTGTGAACAAAAATGGCCGCTGAATCGTTCAACAATCCAGTGGTTTTCCACAAACCTGCGATTCGTATGCATTCGTGCGTCTACAGTTTTCATGAATGGGAATTCCTTTTGCGGCTTGATTCGCGCAAAGAAAATCCGTACATTTCAACTGCCAAAAAGAGAGAGTCCACGGACTCTCTCTTTTTGGACTAATCTACGACTTACGGAGTCGGATTTCATGCTGCACTTGTCGAAAAAGGTTGAATATGGTCTGATCGCCCTACGGCACATGGCGATGAAGCCGTTTGGGCAGGTTTTCACAGCGAAGGAACTGGCAAAGGAATACGATGTTCCTTATGAACTCCTGGCGAAGGTTCTCCAGAAGCTGGCGCGAGGGGGGATTGTCCGTTCCCTGCAAGGAGTGCGGGGAGGGTATGTTCTGGCAAGGAAGCCGAAAGAGCTGTCAGTCTCGACCATCATCCGGATTATCGAGGAAGAGCGGCCGATGGTTGCTGAATGCTACAGTGATGGCGCCGACAGTTGCTATCTGTTTGACAACTGCACGATTCGCCGGCCACTTGGAAAACTCCAACGAAACCTCAACGTACTTTTCGACAGAATGACGGTTCAGGAAATCATTTAAATCATCCTTGAGAAGAGAAAAACATGAACGATGAACTTAAACTTTTCACTGACAATCAAAAAGACTTTCTCAAATTCCTAAAAGCGAAATACCATCTTTATCATCTCTCAAACGTCTTTTTTCGCGACATGCATTACGGTGTAATGGCATATCTTCAGATAAACAATATGTCTTCCAAATACACGTCGGCCGAGGAATTGACACGGAAGGTCGTTGGGCTGTTGGAAAAAGCAAACATCCTGAAGAACGTGGACCATCTCGCGTGGGTCTTGCATTATCCTGAATTCAAGAAACCATCTGCCAAACCAGCTCCTCCCGCAAAGCCAGCAGCGTCTCCTGCGAAACCCGCAGGAGCGGCGACCGCGCCGAAACCGGCTACGCCCGCAGCAGCATCAACGACGAAGCCGGCTGGAACTCCTCCGCTTGCGTCAACGACTGGATCAGCTCAGGAGGTTTCACAAAGCTAGGGTCTCCGTTACAACGAAACGAAGAGAATAAAGAATAATGAGTACTGAAACGAACACGATAGAACAACTCGCCAACAAGGAATACAAGTACGGCTTTGTCACGGATGTCGAACAGGAGACGATTCCCAAGGGATTGAACGAAGATGTCGTTCGTTTGATTTCCGACAAGAAGGGCGAACCGGAGTGGATGCTGGAATGGCGATTGAAAGCTTTCAGACACTGGTCATCCCTCGAGCGGGCACAAGCTGAACCTCGATGGGCGAACATTAAGTATGGCCCGATCGATTATCAAAATCTGAGATATTACTCGGCACCCAAAAACAGGCCGAAGCTGAATAGTCTCGATGAAGTCGATCCGGAAGTCCGACGCACGTTCGAGAAACTCGGTATTCCTCTGGAGGAACAAAAGCTGCTTGCCGGTGTCGCAGTGGATGCTGTGTTTGACAGCGTTTCTGTCGCGACAACCTTCAAAGAGAAGCTGAGAGAGCTGGGGATTATTTTTTGTTCGTTTTCTGAAGCTGTGAAGGAACATCCGGACCTTGTGCGCAGATATCTCGGGTCGGTCGTGCCGTACACCGATAATTTCTTTGCTACGCTCAACTCCGCAGTCTTCAGCGATGGGTCGTTTGCGTATATTCCGAAGGGTGTCCGTTGTCCCATGGAGTTGTCCACGTATTTCCGGATCAACGCCCGCGAGACCGGACAGTTTGAACGCACGCTCATCATCGCAGACGAAGGTGCCCACGTAAGCTATCTCGAAGGTTGCACTGCCCCCATGCGCGACGAAAATCAGCTCCACGCCGCAGTAGTCGAGCTCGTTGCGCTGGACAACGCCACAATCAAATACTCGACTATTCAGAACTGGTATCCGGGCGACAAAGAGGGCAAGGGCGGAATCTATAACTTTGTCACGAAACGCGGAAAATGCCAGGGTAAAAACTCGAAGATTACCTGGACTCAGGTAGAGACTGGTGCTGCAATCACCTGGAAATATCCTGGCTGCATTTTGCAGGGAGATAATTCGGTCGGAGAGTTTTACTCAGTGGCGGTCACAAATAACTATCAGCAGGCGGATACGGGAACGAAGATGATCCATCTGGGGAAAAACACCAAAAGCACCGTCGTGTCGAAAGGCATCTCCGCCGGGCATGGTCAAAATTCGTACAGAGGATTGATCAAGATTCAAAAAAATGCGACCGGAGCGAGAAATTTTTCTCAATGCGACTCTCTCCTGATAGGCGACAAATGCGGCGCCCACACGTTCCCTTACATGGAAGTGAAAAACAGTACCGCCAAAATCGAGCATGAAGCTTCGACTTCAAAGATTGGCGAGGACCAGATTTTCTACTGTAAACAGCGGGGGCTTTCAACAGAGGACGCCGTCAACATGATCGTCAACGGATTCTGCAAAGAAGTGTTCAGAGAGTTACCGATGGAATTTGCGGTCGAGGCGCAGAAGCTGCTGAGTATCAGCCTTGAGGGAAGCGTCGGATAATGGGTGTACGAAAAGAAGAAAAAGGAAACGGAATGCTTGAAATCATAGACTTACACGCTGAGGTAGACGGAAAAAAGATTCTCAAAGGCATTAACCTCAAAGTCAACCTCGGAGAGGTTCATGCTATCATGGGTCCCAACGGGTCGGGAAAAAGCACACTTGCGCAGGTGCTTGCCGGAAGGGAATCATACAACGTCACGAATGGCCAGGTGTTGTACGACGGACAGGATCTCCTCGACATGTCTCCTGACGAGCGCGCCCGGGCAGGCGTGTTCATGGCGTTTCAGTATCCTGTTGAAATCCCCGGGGTCAGCAATACCTATTTTCTGAAGGCCGGGCTCAATGCGATCCGCAAGCACCACGGTCTTGAGGAACTGGATGCGATGGAGTTTCTGAAATTTGTCAAGGAAAAGGCGAAATTCGTGAACATGGATGAAACTCTGTTAAGCCGTCCAGTGAACCATGGATTCTCCGGCGGAGAAAAAAAGCGCAACGAGATTTATCAGATGGCTGTACTTGAGCCCAAACTCGCAATCCTGGATGAAACTGACTCAGGCCTTGATATCGACGCGCTGAGAATTGTGGCAGAAGGTATTAACAAACTCAGAAGCAAAAATAATTCAATCATTGTGGTAACTCATTACCAGCGGATCCTGAACTATGTCGTGCCGGATTACGTCCATGTGCTTCTCGGCGGACGCATCGTTCGTTCGGGCGGCAAGGACCTTGCCCTTCAATTGGAAGACAAAGGATACGACTGGGTGAAGGAAGAAGTCGAAGCAGTTTCGTAAATGAGGATGAAGTGACGAAGCAATTCAAAGGGACCCCGGCAAGCATGCAGTCAACGAACAAAGATTGGTACCTGGCCAGTTTTGAGGCATTCGAAAAAAGCCTGAACGGGGAAATGAAGTCGTCGTTCCATGGAATTCGCAAAGAAGCAATCGGACGCTTTGCTGAACTCGGGTTCCCGACAACGAAGAACGAAGAATGGAAGTACACAGACGTTTCCCCGCTGACAAGACTCCGGTTCCAGCCAGTGCTTCAGTATGCCGGAGAAGGAGTCTCGAAAAAAGATATTGAGCGCTTTAGGTTGGGGATTCAGGATTCGCATGTGCTCGTGTGCGTGAACGGCCATTTTTCCAGGGAGCTGTCGGCCATAGGGAAAATTCCGGCTGGCGTTCGCCTGGGCGGGCTCGCTGAAGAGATCAGGAGTGGGAATCAGCTCGTGGAACAATACCTCGCACGCAAGGCAAAATACGAAAACGACTCATTCACGGCTCTGAGTACGGCGTTTCTCATGGACGGAATTTTCGTACGGGTTCCCGACGGCGTTGTTGTCGATCGGCCGATACATGTTATTTTTATTTCACAAAATCAGGATACGGAAGTTGTTGTGCATCCCCGCACACTTGTTGTCGCGGGCAAATCAAGTCAGGCTGCGTTTGTCGAGAGCCATGTAAGCTTGTCCTCGAGGCCATATTTCACGAACGTTGTCACAGAAATTGTCCTTGGCGAGAACGCCGTTGTTGAGTACGATAAGGTACAAATGGATAGCACGAGCGCGTTTCATATTTCTACGACCCATGTGTACCAGGAACGGAACAGCAATTTTGCTTCGAACGCGATCACGTTTGGAGGGTTGTTTGTCCGAAATAATATTACAGCAGTCTTGGATGGAGAAGGGTCGGAGGCGACTCTCAACGGTCTGTACCTTGCCACGGGTGAACAGCTGGTGGACAATCACACGACGATTGACCATGCAAAGCCTCATTGCCCCAGCCACGAGCTTTACAAGGGCATTCTGGCGGGCAAGTCCAGGGGAGTTTTCAACGGTAAGATCTTTGTCCGGAAGGAAGCGCAGAAAACCGACGCGAAGCAAACGAATAAGAACCTCGTGCTCTCCGATGAAGCTTCCATCGACACAAAGCCTCAGCTGGAAATCTTTGCTGACGACGTCAAATGTACACACGGTGCGACCATTGGGCAGCTTGACGATGAAGCGTTATTCTATCTTCGGTCGAGGGGAGTTGGCCTCGAAAAAGCCCGGGACATTCTGATCTATGCCTTTGCAAGCGATGTCGTGGATAAAATCAAAGTCGCAGAGATGCGCGAGACCCTTCAGGCAATGCTGCACGACCGGTTGGAACAAAGTCGCGCTTTCAACAAAAATTGAAAAACGCAGCCGACATATTGACGCCGACGACTCAGGACATGCTGTTCGATGTTGAACGAGTCCGGAAAGACTTCCCGATTCTGAACCAGCGCGTGCACGGGAATCCGCTTGTGTACCTGGACAATGCGGCCACAAGCCAGAAACCGAGAGTTGTTCTCGAGGCGATGAAGCGGTACTACGAGACTGTGAATTCGAACGTTCATCGCGGGGTGCATTACCTTAGTGAGCAGGCGACGGCAGATTATGAGCACGCTCGGACGAAGGTTCAACGTTTTATCAATGCTCCTCACGTCCATGAAGTAGTGTTTGTCCGTGGAACGACAGAAGGCATCAACCTTGTAGCACAATCGTATGGCCGAAAGAATGTTGAGAAGGGCGACGAAGTCCTGATTTCGGGGCTCGAGCATCACTCCAACATCGTCCCCTGGCAGATCCTTTGCGACGAAAAAGGGGCACGACTGCGCATCGTACCGATCAACGATAGCGGGGAAATCGTTCTGGAAGAATATGAGAAGCTTCTCAACAACAAGACGAAAATCGTTTCTCTGGGACATGTGTCGAATGCATTGGGTACCGTCAATCCCATCAAGCGAATGATCGCGACCGCTCATCGGTTCGGGATTCCCGTCCTTATCGACGGGGCTCAGGGAGTTCCGCATATGAAAGTGGATGTTCAGGACTTGAACGCAGATTTCTACGTTTTCTCAGGGCACAAAATGTTCGGCCCGACGGGCATTGGCATTCTCTACGGCAAAACAGAGTTCCTTGACGCCATGCCTCCGTTTCAAGGAGGAGGAGACATGATCAAGTCCGTGACATTTGAGAAGACGGTGTACAATGATCTTCCGTATAAATTCGAAGCCGGGACGCCAAACATTGAAGGAGCGATCGGGATGGGTGCAGCGATTGATTATCTCCATGAGTTTGACTGGAATTCCGTTTCTGCCTACGAGGCGGATTTACTGAGTTATGCGACCGATTCCGTTTCTGTCGTAAAGAAGCTTCGGTTGGTCGGAACAGCCGCCGAAAAAGCGGGAGTGCTTTCCTTTGTCATTGACGGTGTACATCCGCATGACGTGGGAACGATCCTCGACCGGGAAGGGATAGCGATCCGCACCGGGCATCATTGCGCGCAGCCCGTGATGCAGCGGTTCGGTGTGCCCGCGACCGCGCGAGCTTCATTTGCATTTTACAATATGAAGAGCGAAGTTGATACCTTGGTCAAGGCTCTGTACAAAGTAAACGAGGTGTTCGGATAATGTCGGAGCTGAGGGCACTGTACCAGGAAGTAATCCTCGATCATAACAAGCACCCGAACAACTTCAGGAAAATAGAGAATGCCGACCGTGAGGCTGAGGGATACAATCCGTTTTGCGGCGACCACTACACGTTATTTCTGAAGCTCAACGAAGAAGTCATTGAGGATATCAGTTTTATCGGTTCCGGTTGTGCAATCTCAAAAGCCTCGGCATCGGTTATGACCACGGTTCTCAAAGGCAAAACAAAGGAAGAAGCTGGGCGGTTGTTTGAAACTTTTCACACGTTGGTGACGGGGCATTTGAACGGTTCGATGGACGAACTCGGCAAACTGGCGGTATTCTCCGGTGTGAGCGAATTTCCGGCAAGGGTAAAATGCGCAACGCTTGCGTGGCACACCATGCAAAACGCTTTGAAATCGAAAGAAGCAAAAACAACCGTAACAACGGAATAATTTAGTCAAAGGAGATCTTACGATGGATGAAGTCACTGTGCAAACTCAGACTGGCGTGGGTGAGGAGATCGTTATCACTCCGCGAGCGGCTCAAGAAGTCCGAAAAATCAAGACGGACAACAGCATCCCGGAAACCCATGCGTTGAGGTTAGGCGTAAAGGGCGGGGGTTGCTCGGGAATGTCGTACGTCCTTGCGTTCGACGAAAAACCGAGACAGGGCGATAAGGTCTTCTCTCTCGAAGGCCTGACGGTTTATGTAGACCCGAAAAGCCTTTTTTACCTTTCAGGAACAACGTTGGAATTCAATGACGGGTTGAACGGCCGCGGCTTTGTCTTCAATAACCCTCAGGCAACCAAGACATGCGGTTGCGGACATTCTTTCGGCGTCTAAGAATTACATTATGCCAGACCAACAAAACCAAACAACGGAAAAAAACTACACCATCGGTGTCGGAAGCCGGGAAGTTGTTGTAAAATCGGATTTGGAGCGCGAGGTATGGGAAAGCCTTCGTACGTGTTATGACCCGGAGATTCCCGTCAACATCGTTGACCTCGGGCTCGTGTACGATTTGAAGGTGGATGAAGAAATCTCGGGGGAGGCAAATGTTTTTGTGAAGATGACGCTCACGGCGCCAGGATGCGGAATGGGCCCGATGATCGCGAACGATGTAAAGCGAAAAGTCCAACAAGTGGAAGGTGTGAAGAACGTCATGGTGGAGCTTGTGTTCGACCCCACCTGGAACACTGTCATGATGTCCGAAGCAGCAAAACTGATGCTCAATATTGGATAACGCGTCGTTCATCTACTCACCACATCAGCATTCATAGGAGGATACACATGGATTACATGGAACTTCTCAGCGTCTTGTCGAGGTGGTTGCATGTGGCTGCGGGAATCTTATGGATTGGATTGCTCTACTGGTTCAATTTCGTCAACATTCCTTTTGCGGGGACAATGGACGGAGAGACCAAGAAAAAAGTAATACCTGAATTGGCACCCCGGGCGTTATATTTCTTCAGGTGGGGAGCCGCATACACGTGGGGCACGGGCGTTCTTCTCGCTGCCCTCGTCTTTTATCATGGCGGCTTGATGTTTGAGCAAGGAGTCGGAACCTGGGGTGTCGGAAGCTACGTGATGATCGCCGTGACGTTCCTGATATTTCCTGTTTATGAGATGCTGGCAAAGAGTTTCGGAAAGGACATTCGCGTGTTCGGGGCGATTGCTTTTGTTCTTGTGGCCGTCATCGTTTATCTCATGGTTACATTTGGTCAGTTTAGCTACCGGGCGTACGTCATCCACACAGGAATGATGTTCGGTACGCTGATGGCGGCGAATGTCTGGATGCGGATCTGGCCGGCACAGAAGAAAGTCATCGCGGCCACCAAGGAAGGCTCCGCTCCCGACGCTGCCCTTGTGGCAACTGCGGGTCAACGCTCACGCCATAATACGTACATGTCTGTCCCTCTCCTATGGACGATGATTAACGCTCATACCACAACGACTGTTGCAGTGGAGGGCTGGTATTATCTCCTCGTCGTCACTGCCATCGGATGGCTCGTTGTTTCGCTTCTGTATGACAAATCGGCGAAAGTAAAGGGTTTCTGAGTCAGCAAAACATCTCTTGTTGATTGAAGGGTCGGGTTGGAAAGCTCGACCCTTTTTTCTTTATATTCAGTACATCTCAACGTGCAGCGAAAAGCCCCCATACTGTTGGTTTGCATTTCCGTTCTTTTTACTTTCAGTTTTGCCCAACCCCTGAACGAAAAAAAGTTTGCGGACCGAGTGTCGCAGGAACGATTGCTGCAGACAGTCCGGGATCTTGTGCGTTTAGGGAATCGCCTTGGGGGGACACCGTCGGGCGATAAAGCAGCAGAGTATGTTTTCAAGAAATTCAGATCCTATGGATACGTTCCGGTCACCATTGAAGATTCGGAGCGATTGACATACACGAATGAACGCTGGCTTCTTCAAGTCGAGGAACCGCGCAAGTTCAAAGGGTTTTTCAAGAACGAGGGGCTGGCTGGTTTTTCGCCGAGTGTTTCGGCTCGCTCGGCGCCTCTGGTGTATGTCGACCCAGACGTTGATTTCGAACCCGCGCGCATTGAAAGCGCCGCAGTCCTTGTCCCATTTCCCGTAGCCCACGACATCTACCAGAAATTTGTTGACGCAGGGGCGTTATGCGTTCTTTCCTTCGCACTCAACAATGTAGGTTCATACGAAGGCTGGTCATTCCTGACGGATTTGCCAAGCTCGACGGACAACCCGATTCCTGTCTTTACAATTTCCGTGCGTAACGGCGAAACTCTCAGGAACGAACTCGCCTCGGGCGCAGAAGTGATAATCAAATTCTCCACAAAAACCTCAGTATTTATGGGGAGGCCAAAAACAGTTGTGGCGACGTTGGAGGGAAGGAGTGATCAGTACTTCCTGGTTTGCGCTCACGGAGATTCAGATTCGGGGGGCCCGGGGGCGGATGATAATGCTTCGGGCGTCTCGGGTGTTTTGGAATTGGCAAGGGTTTTCAAAAATCTCGGTGCGGGAAAAACACTCACGAAACCAAATCAAACAATAAAGTTCATCATCTGGGGAAGCGAATACTTTTCCGCAGAAGGATACATCACTCAACATTCTGAGGAACTTGGAAAAATTCTCGGGGTTTTCAATTATGACGAGATTGGCATTGGCAAGACGCGTAATTGCGTGTATTTCGAGGGGAATGATATTCCTCAGAATGAGGGAATTCTGAGAGTCATGCAGAAGGTCGGTGAAGACTACGTAGGCAAGAGACGATTCTGGTCCGAGGCAACAACCAATCCGGCGCAGGGCGGAACTGATTCGTATGTGTTCCTTCAGGATTATCTGGACAAACTTTCTCTCCCCAATGTCGAAATCCCATCGATCACCGTCTACACCGCTGCATGGAGCACCCCGAAAACTTTTCCACAAACAGAAGGATGGTCGAGCAAAGCATGGAAAGGCCATCGGGATTCTGTCGTCATCGATTTTTCTCCGTACTATCATTCGACGCTCGATGTTCCGGCAACGACGACCGAGCGGGAACCGTTTAACATGCCATGGGCTGTTAAGGCTGTTGGTATTACGTTGCTTCGTCTTGCCTGGTAGGAGTCTTGATTGAGGTCTGACAAATTGGTAGATTTGACCATGGAAGAAGGGGAGAAAATCGTTCGCGTCAAGGAATTGACGCCCGAAGAACCATCAGTCCCGGAATTCCCTGCCCGCCACCTAGGGTCCAAGGAGGCAGGCGTGCATTACTGGCAATATTGCGTGAATTGCGGAACTTTGCTTGAAGGCAAAAAATGCAAGCTTGTTTGCCCAAAATGCGGTTTTTACCACTCCTGCAGCGAACCCTGACGGGGTTCTTGAATCCAGGTTGCCTTTCATACCTCCTCAAATGATTTCAGCGCGGCGCTTTTCATTTCGCTGTGGCACAAAAGAGTACGATCTGTCTTCGCGAACGCATCTCATGGGTGTCCTGAACGTGACGCCGGATTCGTTTTCCGACGGAGGGAAATATGTCGAACTCGATGCGGCGCTTCGTCGTGGACTGGAGCTTGTCGAGGAAGGCGCCGATTTTATTGATGTCGGCGGGGAATCAACACGCCCGGGATCGGATGCCGTACCGATAGAAGAGGAACTTCGACGTGTCGTTCCCGTCATCGAGCAGCTCGTGAAACACACAGATGTCCCGATTTCCGTCGACACGTACAAATCGGCTGTCGCACGAGCGGCGCTGAGCGCAGGTGCAACGATTGTCAACGATATTAGCGGCTTGACGTTCGACTCCCATTTGGCTGAAACCGTGGCCCGGCATGGCGCCACGCTAATCATCATGCATATGAGGGGAACTCCGAAGACCATGCAACAGAATCCTGAGTACGGCGATGTTGTCATGGAAGTCGGCCAGTTCCTCCAACGCCAAAGGGAGGTAGCCTTTCAGGCCGGTATTCGACAGATCATGGTGGACCCCGGAATCGGGTTTGGAAAAACTCTTGAACATAACCTTGAATTGATTCGGAGACTTTCGGATTTCAACTTTCTCGAAGCACCGCTT
>JACPSI010000085.1 GCA_016193365.1 Ignavibacteriales bacterium | reverse complement strand
TCACAAACCTCTATGGTCAGTCGTTTTTAAGCGCTCAACAGTACGGCCGAATCGATACGAGCGGCGCTTTGATGACAACGACGTTCCGTCGGCGGACTTTTGAAGGTGATGTGAGCCAAACGAATGATGTTGGCCTCTTTGGTTGGGACATGACAGACGATGGCGGGACATACAAGACCCAATATCGTAATTACAGAGGCGAGACACCTCAACTCACGCTCTTTGCCAACGGCGAGTATAGAATTGGTCTTCTAACTCTTACGGGAACGGTTCAGTATGTATGGTATAAGTACACCCTGATTGAGAATATGCCAAGCGAAAACGCCATTGGCCGACGTCTCACTTTTGCTCAAATAGCTTCGTTCGGACTGATCCCGAAAGGCTCTACCACGGGCGGAAAAGACGAAGGACGAATCGGTGACAAATTCTATATCAAGGAGATGTCTTCAAGCACTTCACCCACTGCCACGGTCAGCAACTGGTATGAGTTCGACCTTGTGAATACCTCGAGAAGCCGTGGGTTCATCCAGCCGAAATTTGGCGCAAACTACAACATCGACGAAAATCTCAACGTCTTCGGAAATTTTTCACATGTTGAGAGATTTGTTGACCTCGGTGTGTATTACAACCAGGGCCGGATCAATGAAAAAGCGAATGACGAAAAATCCGATCAGGTTGAAGCCGGCATTGGATGGTCTTCAGCAGACCTCAATGCGAAGCTGAACGCTTATTCCATGACCTGGGATAACAAATCGGCACGAATCCAAGACATAAGCCAGGCAGGACAACCTGGCTTTGACAGAAACGGCTTCCGGACGATACTCGTGGGCGGTTCCAGCAATAAGGGAATAGAATTCGAGTTTAATGCCCGGTTAGAAAACTTGCTACCGCTGGGGAGACTTGAAATGCGAGGGTCAGCGACACTCTCAGAGAACAAATGGACCGAGGTTTTGGAGGATGTTAAGAGAGACCCGACCACAGGGGCGCGCCAAGTAGCCAAGTATTCAATTCCGGCGGAAGAAATGCAGCCGGCACCATTGACACCGTATTCATTGACGAATTGGCGGGGACACACGTGGGCGGCCCTCCCCAGACGATGTTTTCACTAGGGCTTACGTATAAGGTGGGCGATTTTTTTGTTGGGGTAGACGGTAACCATTACGCCAATCATTATGGTTTGGACGGTGATACCTATGCCCGAGTCGATGGCAGCTGGGATGCACCGAAAACGTTGTTCACGTACATAGTTGATCAGAAACTCCCCAATCGCTGGGTTTGGGACGCACAAGCGGGCTATCGGTACAGCTTCATGGGAATCCGAGGAATAGCAACGGCGCAAGTCCTAAACGTCTTCGATACAAAATTTTTGGCAGATATCGACAACTTTGGCGTGATTCCCGGCAACCTCCGTTCCTATCGCTTCAATATCAACATAGGTATATAGCCCCAACCTTCTTCAGAAAAGGCCGACCCCGACAATGAGGTCGGCCTTTTTTATCTATGCTCAGAATACCGATAAGAAGTTTCTCCTTACTTATCCAGTTCTCGGTTTTCTGGGTTCTGCAGAGTTGTGCAGATACTTCTCCAGCCTTCAGATCTCGCTGGGAGACCCAGGACGGAATTCCTGTCGTTATCGACTCGATCTACTATGCTATTAGCGGCAGCACACTCGAGGAATTGCAAGTTGAGATGGAACGGTTGGGCCCAAAAGATGGAACAATTCAAAGGTATGCGACGACAGAGTACGATATTCGGTGGACATATCGATTTCGTCCAAAGGGACAGCGCTGTACGCTTGGGCAAATCGAAGTTGGAGCCAGGTTCCTTGTGAGACTTCCACTCTGGAGTCCACAGAAAACGGTTACGCCTCAAACGAGAGAAAAATGGAAGACGTTTATTACAAGTCTTCATATTCACGAGGCTGGGCATCGCGATTTGGCGCTTCGCGCAGCCGGGACCATCTTACGAAAACTCCGGGCAATGCCTGGCCAAATGTCCTGCAGCGATCTCGACGCGGCTGCAACTTATGCAGGACGAACGATACTGCAGGAGTTCCAGAAACTACAGCAGGAATATGATGAGAGAACAAAGCACGGTCTTACTCAAGGAGTTCAACTGTTATAGAAAAATTTCGGAACAACGCCAAGCATTCACCGCTACGATTAATCAAAGAGAATTGTTTGCTACTCAAAGAGAATTGTTTGCAAGGGTGCAACTTTTTGGGTATATTTGTAACGTTTCATGAAGGGGTCGTAGCTCAGTTTGGTTAGAGCGCCTGCCTGTCACGCAGGAGGTCGCGAGTTCGAGTCTCGTCGGCCCCGCAGATGGCTGATGTCACGCAGTCCCGACCTAGAACGTCGGGATTCTGAATTCGGCAGCTGCTCACCTAAAACGTTCGCAGGCCGAATTCGAAGAGGTCGCGAGTTTGATTGAGGAATAGCACTGACGACCCAAAGTAGACGCTTGCCCCCCAGTTGAAGCCAATCTTCCCTTGTTGCTACAGCACCTAAAACAAATAACGAAAAAAGCCCTTAAAACAAGGGCTTTGTCAAAACAACAGGGACGTCTGGTCTGGTGTCGGCCGTGCGGGTCCTAATTTACAGTCACTCTTGACTTTCCGGGTTTCTGGCTTCTGATGTTTTTGATTACCTCCTTCAGGCCTTCCTTGACAAAGTTTTTGGTGACAAAACCGTCTGCACCAATCATTTCCCCTATAGCCCGATATGTTTCTTCTTTGTGTACAGTCACAAAAACTACTTTCGTATCGGGCAAATACTCCTTGATGTCCTTTGCCGCCTCAATCCCGTTTACTCCCGGCATACTGATATCCATGAGAACAATGTCAGGATTCAGCCTGCGGGCAAGGTAGACTGCCTGATCGCCCCCTCCTGCCTCGCCGACGACACTCAGCCCTTTCTGCCGGTCAACATACTCGGACAATCCAACGCGATAAGCCTCATTATCGTCCACGATAAGCACCCTTAATGAGTCAGCCTTTCTTTTCATAGAATAATCTTAGCAAAAGGCTCTCGGGAAGGCAATCGAACGAAATCCGTAACTTACAAACTACATCAAACACAGGATGTTCTTACCAAAAGTATAGTAGAGTAAAGTGAAATTTTGTTCAAAAAGCGGGTTTTTTGGAAATTGTGTAGAGTGTGTTTTGGCTACGGTGAAAATGGGATTTCAACGTAGACTTTTGTCCCCTGGTTCATGGCCGATTCTATTCTCCAGGTTCCGCCAAGGTGTTCTGAGCGCTCTTTCATGCTCATAAGCCCCAGTCCTCGTTCAGAACCTTTTCGGCTGAGGAGAGAAGCCACATCGAATCCTTCGCCATCGTTCTCCACGGCCAGACACACCAGCCTATCCTTTTTTTCCAGTCGAACCGTGACGTTTTTTGCACGGGCGTGTTTCACAATGTTTGTCAGCGATTCCTGAACAACACGGTACAATGCGATTTCGACTGTTTCCTTGTATCGGTCTTCGACAGAATAGTCGGTCAAGAAGTTTATCCGTAGGCTGGAGGTTTTTTCAAACTCTCTGCACAACATTTTGATCGAAATTAGTAGGCCAAAATCATCGAGGGCCGCGGGCCGAAGATTTGACGATATGTTCCGAATATCCGAGATCATGTCGTCAATCTGTCTTTTGATCGTTTTCATTCGGGCTTGAGATTTTCTCTGCTTCGCCGGGAGTTCTTCTTCCATGACCTGAAGTGATAATTTCATGCCGCTGAGCCGCTGACCCAGGTCATCATGAAGCTCCCGTGCGATGCGACGCCGTTCCTCCTCCTGCGCTTGTTGAACAGACGCTGCGAATGCGCGAAGGTCCTTTGTCCGCTGTTGCTGAACGAGGTCGAGTTCTTTTTGAAGGCGCTTTTGCTCGGTGATGTCTCGTGAAATGAACACAAGGGCAACGGGTGTTCCCTGTTTGTTGTTGACAACGGACGTGCTGAGAAGAACAGGAAAAGATTCGCCGCTCTTTCGGAAGGTGATAACCTCCCCGTTCCAACCGCCTTCCAGGGTTTTACCGATAATCATGTCTGTGCTGTCTGTCGAAGCGATCTGCAAACGAAGTTCTGAAACGTTTCTTCCAAGAATTTCGATTTCATCATAGGAATATACCCTTAAAAATGCCGGATTCACCAAGAGGATTGTTTTCTTCATGTCGACAATGCAGACACATCCATTCATGCTCGTAATTGTCTGAGCGAGCATGCGGATGTCTTGCTCCGCTCTCACACGCCCGGTTATATCTCGTATCGCAGCAGTGACAAACATTCCCTCCATTGTTTTCATGGGGCTGAGGCTTATTTCGACTGAGAATTCTTGCCCGTCCTTCCTGACGGCAAAAAGTTCAAGCCCGACGCCCATCGGGCGAGTTCTGGGCTCATTGAAATAGTTGGCTCTGTGAGAGATGTGTTTGGCTTGAAACTTCGCCGGTAGCAGGTTCTCGATAGATAGATCAATGAGCTCTTCCTTGCTGTATCCAAACATCTTCTCCGCCTGGGAATTGACAAGATGAATTTTTCCCTCTTCATTGACGATCACCATGGCATCAGGGGCGGACTCGAGAACATTGCGAAACTTCTGTTCGGCTTGGGAGCTTGCATCGATGGCTTTCTGGCGCTCCTGAATGACCGAATGGAGTTCTTCGTTCGCCGCAACCAATTGCGAAGTGCGTTGTTCAACACGCTGCTCCAGTTCATTCCGGGCCAGTTCAAGATCCTGTTCCGCCCGGCGCCGCTCCGCGACAACGGAGGCCAAAGTCAAGGCCATGACGCCGTTCACTCCCAGAAAGGCATGGAGAAACAACAATGATTCGTTCACCGAACTCAACACGAACGGCCCGATCCCTTCAAGAGTTCCCTTGATGGCTATCGCTGCAAAAATAGTTATTGCAGTTGCGGTTTCTCTCGGACTGAACCTGAACGCAGTCCAAATCAGCGGCGGGACACTGAGAAACGAAAGCGGGTAACGTTTGCCCATGAATTGAGGAACTCCAAAGGCCAGCTGGCTCAGCGCGAGAAGAAAAAGGAAGAGAAAGATCAATTCGACGACCTGGTCAATATTCCATCTTGGTCGCGGGCTTGCAATCCAAAGAATCAGCAGCGGCGCTACGATGATATCGCCTACGGCGTCTCCCAGCCACCACGTAAGCCAGATAGCGCCAAACCCGTGCCATTGCGCAAACCCTGAGAGAGCGAGGCTCGTCACGCCTATGGTCGCACTGAGCGTTGTGCTCAACATTGCAGCGAAGAAAACGAATTTGAAGATATCCTGAGGCCTGTCGAACACATTGGGGCCGTTGGCAAACCGTCTCACAAGATAAGCGCCAACGAAACCTTCAAGCGTATTACCCAGAGCGATCCCAAATGAAGTGGCGAGGGATCCGGCTGTCGTGATATTCACCAGAAAGGCGCCAACAAAAATCGCAGGCCATACCCAGCTCCCCAGAATGAGAAAAGCTGTAAAAGCAATTCCTGCGGCTGGCCAGACTGTAGATGCACTTGCGTGGACATAAGCAAGGCTCAAACCAAACTTGCCCGCCAGGAAATAGACCGCAACCAATCCCAAAAGGATGCCAAGGTTTTTCATCGTCCGGCTCTTGTTGAATCTATGCGGCACATTGAGCAATTCTTGCGCGAGTTTAGTTACGCTTTCCAGTTTGATCCTCCGATTCGAATCGGGCGTGATTATTGCCCAAAGTATTTTGCTTGCGCGGACGGGAAGGTTTCAGGACTGAAACTAAACAGTCAACAGATGATAATCAAGAAGGATATTAGACTGGGTTGAGGAAATCTGAAGACGCAAACCACAAAAGAAAAAAGTCAGGCAACATCCCTCAGAAGGCGTTGTCACACCCAGAGGCCGGTCAGGTTAAATAAAGAGAAAATTCTCAAACTGCGCATCCGGAATATCTGGCGGAAAAGGCCCAAAGTTCTTTCTTTTGGTCTGGAAATCCCAGGCAGAGGCAGGCGACCCCGAATGATTTCCTCGTCTCTTTAAGAGGAAAATGCCAGCCAGCACCCCCATAGCGAGACCACCGAGGTAAATGTATTTTTTCATGTTCTCCCCTTTCGGTTGCACTGTTCTTCTGGATTCAACCATTTCATGCACCCTGAAGCGCTCCAGATGTTATAAAAAACCCGCATCTGAACATATCGAAATCATCTGAAGGCATTCAGCGCAGTTTTGATCTCGTACATCATCGAACCTATGTCCCAGGTTTTTTCAACGAAACCGAGAGCCCCGAGCCGAATGGCCTCGGTCGACAACTTCTCCGATCCATATCCAGTGATCACAATGACTCTCGCATCCTGATCAATCCCACGAATCTCCCGTAAGACATCGAGCCCGTTCATACTGGGAAGCCCCAGGTCAAGAAAAACAAAAGACGGATGAAGCTTTCTGTAGAGGTCGACACCCTGAGGACCGTCGGCTGTTTTCACAACCTCGTATCCCTCACGTCTGAAAAAGAGATTCATCAATTGAAGGTCCATTTCATCATCATCAATTACAAGAATTGAGTCCATCGGTCACCGCCCTCCTCCGGGCATTTCTCTTGTTGTGCGAATCCATTCGGTTGTTCTGCCGGTTGATAGCATTTTTAGATAGAGTTTCATTTTCCAGAGGATGTATCTGGGAAAGTACAGTAAAGCCTTCATCAGCATCCCTCGTGCTCGGGCAACTCTTAGTCCGACGATCAGATACGCAATTCCCAAGCCAAAGACACCCAACCAGAGCCCGACACGTTGACTGAATTCTTCAAAGCCGCCCAAGGAGGCAAGGAGTTTCACAAAAATCACACATGCAGCGATTGCCATCATATTGACGAACGCCGGAGTGAGCAGTTCGATGAACGCATCGAGTGCCGTAAAGGAGCGCCGCGTCATCGCCAACCAAAGGAGTTTCCAGGCGTAACTTCGAATCGCCCGAAACCTCCCGGCTTCCCATCTTGTCCTCTGACTCTCTGCATGTTGTTCATGTTGGGGCATTGTTGCATAGACCCTGGCCTCCGGCGCAAAACTCACGGAAACGCCCCTCAGCAAAAGATGCATGCCGTATTCCAGGTCTTCCGTTATTGAATGCGCGTTCCATGGAATGCGCCGGAGAACATCCGAAGAAAAGCACATTCCATTCCCGCGAAGTCCCGCAGAACACCCGATGACCTTTCTTCCAAGCGGGCGAACGTAGTTGTAGAGGAGAAGAGCGATGCGGCTGACTTCTGAATTCCACGACCCCGTAGTGGGCTCAACCAAATCCGCCGATTGGGTTACTTCTGAACCGTCACAAAGGTACGCGTTCATAACAGATAAAAAATTGGAAGACACAACGCTGTCCGCATCAACCACAACGAAAGCATCCAATGTGAGGTTGAACTCCAGCAGCTGGTCAAAACACCACCGGAGCGCATATCCTTTTCCTCTTCGACTATCGTCCGTGCGTTGAAGGACATGTGCCCCGTACACAGACGCCTTTTCCGCGGTTCGGTCGCTGCAATTATCCGCCACAACAAATACTTCGAACTGATTCCTCGGATAATCTACAGCAAAGAGACTCTTCAACGTCCGTTCTATTCCAGCTTCTTCGTTATGAGCCGGTACAACAAAGGCAAAGCGCTTCTTCGGAACCCTCTCCGATGATTTCTTCCGTCTTGCGAAGAACGACAGGCAGCTGAGCATAAGCAGGTAAGTGAGAAAAAAACCCATAAGCACCAGCAGGGTAAATTCCACGGCGAGGAGGACTTCGGCAATCATAACCAGAATAATCGACAGAGGGTCATGCTGTACGAGGAGGTTCATTCTTCTATTCCGGGATTCATTCGCACACCGGCACCGACGTGGGGGGTCGGCTCTGCAACATAAGATGCTACAAACACGAAGGGTGCAGTGTAATTGATCGCTACCTCGTTGACGAAGTAGTTCTTTTCGTTGTCTTCATAGCATTTGGCCGGAAATTCAGAAAGTATTTTTCCGCGAAGGCGGCCGGATTGGTTCGCTCCACCCACAAGGAGTCCTGGAACAGGCCGGCCCTTCGTTGCCACCATCGAAAATTGATGGTAAGGATATTTCACCGGTTGAATGCCGACGCCCGTGACAAAACTTTTGTCGAAAGGATTCCTGCCCAGCATATAATGGAATTGATCCAACGCCGCATTGAGATACGAACGCTGGCCGGTAATTTCAAAAGCCTGGAGAAGGTCGGCTGCGTATCCCATCGCGACGCTGTTGGAACCCCAATAGAATTCATTGGGTAAAAGAACAAACTTGTATCCGCTTTGGTCGACCCGCAGGAGAAGGTTGTCGCAGTATCTCATAATTGAACCTATAATAAAGCCTCTAGCAGAAAGGTCGACGGAAGCAGTTGGCTGCCTGAGATATGAAAAGTAGGCAAAGTTCTGCGTCCGTTGCCAGCTTGGCGGATAATGGACTCCCCCCAATGATTTGTATTTTCCGAGGAAATATGAATGATATTTCGAACTTCCCGTGGTCCGAAGGAGTTCGACCGCCGCCCATATGCGTTCGTCATCATCCTGATGATCGCCATACTCTCCGCCTTCCACACCCGGAGGATTTTTGAAGCCGCCCGGTGGGACTATCACCGTGTTTTTTTCCAGGAACGCCCATGCGCGTAGAGAGGCTCTCAACAGCGTTTGTGCGTACGGACGGTCCCATCGCTCAAAAATCCGCGCCGCCAGCGCCGTAACGGCGGCAAAACCCCCTGTGGACGCACTGCTTACACCATAGATATACTGGCGGTCTTTTTCCTCATGAGGAAGATGTTCCCCCGTCCATTTTTCAATCGAGACCTTGTGATACACGCCCCCGTTTTCGTCCTGCATCTTCAACAGCCAATCCAGAGTCCAACGCGCTTCATCAAGGATATCGGGAATGCCGTTTGAACGCTCCGGTATCGCAAGCTGGCCGTCATGAAAACTTGTCGGCCGGAGTTCATAGGCGTACAGCAGAAAGGCAACGCTCACCGCCATTGTCGGGACAAATTTGTTATAGTCGCCCGCGTCGTGCCAGCCGCCGCTGACATTTTTCACTCGATTTCTTTCCGCAAAATAGGTCGGCGGCTCCAGGTGACATGCAGGATGCTCCCACGGGGTTCCCATGCCTACCTCCGCGCCGCAACGCTGGAAATAGAAGCTTTGAAGGGCTTCCGTGACGGCCGTGTTGTATGCTGTCCCGGTAATTTCAAACTCATGAGACAACGCGGAGATCTGGGGAAGCCAAATCTGGAAGCGGCCTTTTTTTGATAGTCTCGAAAAATCCAGGGAGAACGTCACGTCGCCACTGCTCACGTCATGGAGTCCAATGGGCCGAATATTTGCCTTCAATACTGATTTGTTCGTTGTGACATCGATGACCTCAAATGAGCCGCTGAGAGGCTCTGTAATAAAAGCTACTTTTGGGTCTTGAGGCCGATAACCGAGCTGGTTGACTGCAACTAATGTTTGCGCGTGGCCCTGTCGCTCCACCAACAGCAATGGAACAACAGCCAGGCCCAGCAGCATGACAAACCACAGTTGAATTGAACGATTTTTCAGCATTTCCATTCCCAGCTATGAGTATTCATGAAATGGCTTTTCGCGATAGAGGGGAATTGCCTTATCCGCTTATCGCACATGCGGTATATTTTTTTTCTTTTCCCCATTGTCAGGTCTCTCGTTGCCCATGCAAGGACAGCAGGCCGCGTCATCAGATCAGAAATCCTGTAAGGAAGCGATGCAGCGCCGTACGGAATGTAGATGCGAACGGGAACCCCGATCTCACGTGCCATCTCTGCGCCTTTCAGCGGTAATCCAATCATCAATTCAAGCTCACAGCGGGTTCCTGCCAATTTCAAACTCTCGAGGGCTCGCAAAGCCAGTTGCTCATCGTGCGTGGCCACGGCTACGCCTTTTACGCGGCCACAGAGCTTCTCCACAAGCTTCAGAAACATGGCGGGTCTCTGAAAGCGGCTTCCGTTCGGATCGGGCCATTGCCCTCTCACAATCCGCACAAAGATCCCTAATTCCGCAGCCCACTCTGCATCCCGTTCACTCCGGGCCCATCGTGCCGGCAACGTACAACCAAGATTTGAGTGCACAACCATCGACTTTTCGACCATTGCAAACGTATTGGATGTTGACGCATGGTCCATTGCGTCAAATTGAATCCTGTTTCCTGAAAATTTTGCGGCTTCGAGAACTTCCTTAAGAAGGCCAAAATCGTATCCGAGCCGGAAAAGCTTTACTGATAAACAGGAAGCAGTCCCTTCACGAATGATTCCCTGTAGAGCTGTGAGGTATTTGCCCGCCACATTTTTTGGGGAATCTGATTCTTCCGGCCACAACCCGAATGTGCACGACCATCCAAACCGGGCTATCGAACGGGAGATGACCACGGCGTCATGAAAAGTTGAGCCAACCACGTGACTCTTACCGATCCGGGATATTACGTTTGCCTTAGCGGCTGTAAGAATTTTCCATGCCATTGTTTTGCTATCTTTCTCCGCGCCGATGCTGCTCTTTGCATAAGCATCCTGGGCAAATCGATACCAAAGGAGACGACGCCACGCACAGTCAAAGGGTACACAGACTGCGACTGATAGATATGGCTCAGGTCGGTCCATATGTGTATCCAGATTTCCTCATTACCAAGAAACTCGAATGCCCGCAGCCCTCTTTCGAACGACCATCGAATTGTTTCGTGCATGAGTAGATTTCCGGGGGAGCATTTTGCCCACTGCTCATCGAATCCAATTTTCAACACCCAAAACTTTTGAGCATACTGAACACCCATGAGCACAGCGATCGACGTGCCGTTCATTTTGGCAAAACCTAATCTGAGAATTCCCATACGGGCAGTTGCATGGGCGTAATACCAGAAGAAATTCCTCAACGCCGCATTGGCGTTCATGGACGTGCCTACTTTTTCTTTCCATCCTGCCGCTTCAACCGAAACCACTTCTTCGAAATAGGGGTCGAGTTCATCGTTTCCGGGTGAGACGATTTCGAAAGTCAGAGTTCCTGCTTCCGCGGCCCGCCGATAGGCACGACGGAGACTTGAACGACGGCTGGAAGAAATCGATTTTTCGTAACTCTTCCAGTCGCCAGCAATCGGCAACCAGGGGGACCTCGACTCTCGATCATGCACAAACATTCTCTCCTCTGAAGAAACCGTATCGAGCACTTTCAATTCGGGGCAATCTGACATCATTCGGTCCAAGTGGACTGGCCGTCCGTCCGAAACGATGGCTCTAAAGAGCTCATCCAAACTGCGCCAGTCTTTGAACAGGAATCCGCATGGTTCTCCCAGAACCGACGCTCCCATCACTTCCAGGCTCGACATGCCCACTCCCCTTACCGTCGCAAGCGGAGCTATGGCTTCTACAGCTCCATGATTTCTCACGATGAACACAGCCGGCTTTTGTCTGTACGAAAACGCGTACACGCAGGACATAAACCATTCGTGTCGGAGGAGCGGCGACTGGAACCGCATGGCGAGCCGATTCCAGTCATTCTGAAGGGATGCGAGCGCCTCTCGATCATGAATGATTTCAACCATTCAACCCACCAACCTCTCCCTGCTTTGTGCTTTTATTCCAGTCCAGTCCTGCCGGACATTTTCGATCGCAGGAATCCTGTCGATACCGTTATGATTGCGTCCGAACCTCAATACTGTTTTCGGGGGTGAAATCCGCAGAGCAATCCTGGTTGCAACACGTTTGAGGAAACCAAGAGTCGACACTATGAAGGGAATTGGGTCTTTAACGTCGAATACTCTGTAGTGATTCCACTTGACAAGCGAAAGTAGATACTTCGGCATTGACCATTCTTTCAGCTTCCGGTAACCATTCACGTATGCCCGAACATCTTGTTTGAAGTAAAGGAATCGTGTGTTGTTTGCGTAACTTCGTGGCGATGCGACCTCTTCTCCGCGCTGGTGGCAGTAGGCAATATGAGCCAGATTCACTCCTGCGTAGGCGCCGAGTACCTGCCAAAGGTTATATCTCGGGTTGACTTCCAGCATCTTGAACTCCCCCCGATACTCGTCCCATTTGAAGTCGATTTTCACAACTCCCTGGAATTTCATTTGTTTGAGTACGTCGATGCTTTTGCGAGCCAGCTCCGGATTGTATGTTGTCTGGATGTAGGTACTTCCGCCCGTGTGTGCAGGATATGTTCGAAGTTTGCGGCCGACAAAGCATGCGACGCAGTCGGAGCGTTCATTAAAATATCCATGGAAGCTTACGATTGACTCATCCCTCCCGTCGATGTACGACTGGACGAGATAGCCCGAAGGCCTCAGCGGCAAGTCCTTGCAAAAATCGTACAGCTCATCAGGCGTAGTGAACCGTCTGAGCGCTGTTTTATATGGTCCAAATTTTTCGCGCTGTTCGTTCGTTTCCCACACCCAATCCTGACTGAAGGCAGGTTTCACAATGCACGGGAACAGTTTGTCGGTGAGGTGTTCCCGTAGTTCTTCTATATTCCGGATCCTCACTGTGTACGGCACGGGTAGATTGTAGCGATGAGCATCTTCAGCAAAACGAACCTTATTGAATAGAAACTGCAGCACATCATTTTCTGGAAGCAAGAATCTGAACCATTGCCGGAGTTCATCCCGGTATCGTCCGACAAAAGAAAGTTCCGAATCCGACGCGTAGTACAGAACCGGTTGCTCCTCGCATCTACTGGCATAGACTTCCAGGATCTTTAAGATGGACACATCAAATGCAGGCCGGAATGGCGGGAGAATAATCCTCCCTCCACAGTGTCTTGATGAGAATGCGATATCATGAGGATGCGAAGATGCCACTGTGGTTTTTATCCCTTCCATTCCAAGACACCGCACGATGTCGAAGGCGCCGGGAGATCCTCCGCTTGAGATGACAATGGCTTTGCACGTTTTTGACCGGATGTTGTTCATTCATTTCACCTGCGCATTCTAATTTTTTTGAAATACTGCCGTGTATGTTTCACCCGAGTAAGAGAAATAGGGGACCCTGACCACCCGAAACACTTTTTCCAGGAGCAACTCCACTCTGTCCAGCGTAGTCTCCGAGACGAATTTCCATTTTCTCAAGAGTCTGAATGGATAACCGAACGTCATCCCGTCAATAAGCCGAAAACCTTTCTGATGCATGTCACGCTCAAATTTCCAGGGATGATAAAGATAATACCGATAACCCGTCGGGGAGTGATCGCGCACCCATGGAGACTCCATGGCGGTCGATGACCCATTATCTCGCGCCCCGTTTGTGCCAGAAGAAACCAGCGATCCCAGTCGCTTTCTGTAAAAATAATCGATCGATGAAAGAGACAGAAGGTTTTCCACGTTCACAAGCAGATACCCTCGAGGTTTTAGCACCCTGTGCAGCTCGGTAATTGCGGACTGGTACTTCAGCAAATATCCAAGGACACCGATACACAGGACGAGGTCAAACGTTTCATTTTTGACCGGCAGACTCTCAACGTCGGCACAGAGGAATTTGACCCGATCATAGTTCCTGGCCGGGCCTATTTCATCTCGGGAACACTTGAGACTCGCTTCTGAAATATCCATGGCAAATGTCATGAATCCGTTCTTTACGAGCTCAGCCGCATACACTCCGCTTCCGCTTCCAACGTCGAGCACTCGAGCCCCCCGGTAGATCGGCAGGGTCCGGATCATTTCGAGGGCATAGAGTTTTCTGCGAACAACTGCCCGAGCGAACCGGTCCGCCGGATCCCTGTATACCTTGCCCTGCCAAAAGTCGGAGGAATCAAAGAATTTCCGGACTCGCTGTTTTTGCTCCACAACGTCCATCACAGACTCTTCCTCCTCAATCCCACCGACACTCGTTTGATCATAACTTTTCCCTGTCATAATCTGATAACTGGCTTGCATAGGAGAGATTTCCATGGGGAAAGGCGCTCTTTTTTTCTCCGATAGCATGTCGTCCTTGAGGCGCTTTTATTCTGGCTCCCTTCTTCTTTCGAATGGTCAAAAGCCCGACGTTCTTTCCGATGCGGATGAGCATTTTGCGCAAGTGACTTGCTACCATCGCCAGAAATGGGCGAAGGTCATCGATGGAAAAATATCCGGCTTCCTCGATTCCCTTCATGGATCGGAACCATTCCTTCACCGTGAGCTTGCCCTCACGCAGGTAATGGTATGTTGATAAAATATCCTTGTCCTCGACAATCCATTTCCTGCCCTCGCGTTGAGCTGAAGAAGGGACCGTCTGTCCGGTCAAATCCAGGTAGAGAGCCCTGACCACATCCATACCATTCTCTCCGACAAAGAGCCTGAATGTCGCACCTATGCGCGGGTTCACGTCGAGGACTTTATATTGCCCGTCGCGCCAATCGTAGCGAAACCCAATATCCAGAATTCCACGGTAGTTGATAGCCTTCATGAATCGTTTCGTCAACCCGGCGACAGCTTTGTTCCAAACGCAGACGCCAAGAGCCGTCATACCGACATAGACAGGGTTCTGATGAATTTTCTTGCCGGTGAATTCCGCCAAACACTCAGATCGCTCATCGAAGTATCCGTTGAACATCCACACAGAATCATCGCCTCCGGGAATATACTCCTGGAGCATGAGGTTCGGATGCTCAGCGTCTTCCATTGTTTCATATCTTTTCAAGAGTTCCCGCTCATTGTGAACGACGACCATTTTTTTGCCGGTGCGTACTTCGAGGCGCCTGCCGTCGATACCCTTCAACATGACAGGAAATTGTAATGTCCGAAGATATCGAAGAACCTCGAAACGAGATTGCGGGAATTCCGTCCGTGCTGTTGGAATACCGAGTCGCGTTGCGAGGAAGAACATTTCTTTCTTACTACAGAGAGAACGAACCAGGTCGGCGCTTTGATGCGGAAAAATAAACCACGGAGCAAGAATTTCGGCATGGTCGGCAACAAACAACGACGTTTCATCGCTGGTCGGAATAAGAATTGGTGTCCCGCCGATTTTTTCCTTTACGTGTAGCAGAAAATGAATACTCTCTTCATGAGAGGCATTGTCCATATCCCAAAGAAATTGTCCGGCACAGTAACGGGACCAAAAACTCGGGGCGTGAGGGTTGGCATCAACACCGTACACGGGAACACCAAGCCTGCCCAGGCTCCTGATGATACCCAGGCTACCGTAGTGTTCCGTCTTGAGCACCACTACCGGTGTCGAGTTATCGATCTTGTGAGAAATTATTCTCTCTTCCATAGAATCAGCAGGTTTAGAATTATCACTTTGCAATACTTTCGACCATTATCCTCGATTGTTCTTGTGTCTTCGATCGATCCTTCTCAGAAATTCTACCGATGTTGAGTTCATCGGTGCATACGGCAATCGCCGCGTTACCGAAATACGCCGCCCAGAACAGAATGCCAATAAATTTCATACTGTCCTCGAGGAAAGTTTCGAGCGGCGTGAACGGAAGAAGTCGATCCGCCAGCACTGAGGCACCAACAAACGAGGCAGCCAAGAAAAGGAGCTCATAATCGGTAGCCAGAATTCGGCGCGCAAATGAAATGACATACAGAATGATGAACGTGGCGTATACCACATATACGATCCGCTCGTCAACTCCGAACGTATACGGAAAAACACGGTCATGAAGCAGAAGGGCATCATCAAACATCAACAGCGCGCAAACAGCGCTCGACCAGAATAAAAACTGCCGACCCGACCGCCGTTGAGATCCGACTGTCGCTGGTTCTCCCTCCTGTCGTCCACGAACGAGCAACATGGCCCCGATAAAACAGAACGCAGCGCTTGCCGACCAAAGCATCGTACCGAGATGGGATAACAGCCCTACATACGCCGGGATCTGGAAACCAGTTCCCGCATCCCAGAGATAATCCGCGGGGTCGACTACAAGATGGTTGAGAGGTGTGCCCGTGTAGTACCCAACCATCGTGACCCCCAAGATGACCACACCACCGACCAGAGAACAGATTGCAACTGTCCACCAGAACCGCGTCGATTGAGGTCGGTGCACGTCAATCGTTTTGTGCATTTTGGGTTCCATACAATCTCCATTTATGTATCGTTATGACTTCGGATGACTGTTGATATTTTCCTGATTACATGGTTTAACTCAACGCGGCATTCTCTGCGACCGATGTTGCTCCAACAGACAGGTTGAGCACCTCACCTGAGCACATTTTGAAGACCCCTTCAAGATCGTTGATATGTGAAAGAATGAATTCCAGGTCATCGTGTTGGTTCGTTTTTTCCAGGTATTCAACACTCTTCGACACCACGCATGCTCCGGGAGATTTGCCCCTCCATCTTCTCACAAGTTCAAGTGTTTTCCTTCTTCCAAGAGCAGTTCTGCAATCCACGCGCAGCACATTTGGTCTTCTTCGCGAAATTCATTTCTTGTCCCCGCACCGATAACCGCCACACGGTCGTGACATCGTGCAATGTAACGAGCCAAAGCTTCGTAGTTTCTCAGACATGCAACGTAGGCGGCCTCACCTTTCTGAGCACCATGAATGAGCTGTGTCCCGGAGGAGGAGAGTAAGATCATGGGCCGATCGACATCGGTGCGCGCATCAACCTGAGCAGGACTGTTTGTCAGGTCGAACCCGTAGGGCATGTTGCCCCCCAACTCTCCCACAAGTAGTGGATTGTTGAGACGAGCGGCAACCGGAAGCGCTGCCTCAATTGAAGGAACGGGGAAACATCTTCTCTCTCTTGCAACAGCCGTTACAGCAGTAGTTGTTGCTCGAATGACATCAATGGCGACGATGGCATAGCGTTCCTCATACTTCTCGGTGCTCCCGGGAAAACAATCGATAACGACTTTTCTTTGCATGTCAGGCCTCAAACAATTGGTGTTGCCCTCTTTCTCTGGGAATCTGTGGCCTCAAGTGATCTTTCTGGAACGCGTCAGAATGCAATCCGCGACGGTAAATTTCCACACGAAGAACCTCTTCGAGTCTTACGTTACAAAGATGAACATCGCGCCCGAAGTGATCCAACAGGGCAAACTGACTCGGTTTGTTCGGGGCTTCAAATATAACAGTATGAAGGCCGAATGTTTTTCCAAAGAGGTCGGCGTATCCTTTGTTGAAGTCACCGCGATCGTCAAAGAGCCCCACTCCTTTCGCGCTTTCTCTTGCCTCGACAACAAGCTGGAGGGATCCAGCATCGAGCCATCGTTCTCCCTGTTCTAAAAGCATGTTCACTATTTTGCGAGTGAACGCCCCGCCATGCTTCTTACCCAGCTCGAATTGTACATCAAGCCCGCGTTCGGCCGCCATCCCAACAACTTCACGCGGCTTGAGCGGCATATCGGTGAATCCCTCACCGCATTCTATCCGTGTGACACCTATGTCAGCACACAGGTCCATATAAAGAGGCAACTGCTTCTGGGCAACGGCAATTTCAAATGGGCCTCCACCGGTGACAGTTGGAACATTATATCTTTTTGCCGCCGACAGCTTCTGACGCGTTGACCCTTCATCCGCTATTATCCAGCATGCCATAGAGATTTTCAGAATCGACATGAGATGAGAACTTTGCTGCAAGTGACTCTCAAGGGTCACAGGATCGTAACCCGGGTCGAAAGGACTCGTCAGTGGCGGAATCTTCGGGACGCCAATTTTTGCGAGATACTCGCTCGTATGAATTCGTGTTCGTAACATTCCGTCACCAGCTTCCTGTATATTCATGATATCCCCCTTTTGTTATTATTTGGAATCACGGTTTTCGAGCTACCACAAGATAATGTGAACCCAAGGAACGGAACGGCGGAATCCGCCGGTCGCTCAGCCGTTGCAGGAATTCATGAATTTGAATTCCCAGCCGCTCAGAACACAAGGTCTTGCCAAAGAAACTGTAAGGTCCGAACCCCACCGTCACACCTTTCATTTTCCTCAACCCGCTTCCGAAGAAAAAACTATCGCACGTACGCAGCGAATACATCCTCACCGGAAGCGGTGTCTGTTTCCTTGTGCATAGAGTCAGTTTTATCAGCAATTCTTTTATCCACGCCCTAAGAAATGATAAACCCGGCGACAGTCGAGGGTCAATCAAATGATTTAACCTGTAGCGATTATCTGAGCTAACAACGATGTACCCTCCCGGTTTGAGCACCCGGGCCATTTCCTTGATCGCCAATTCCGGGGAATGGAGCCACGGGATAAGCCCTAACGCCACGACGAGATTAAAAGTGTTTCCTGAGCTTTGGAGGGAGTGCGCATCTCCTCTTTCAACGCAAACGATGTGTTGCAATCCTTCCCGGGCCACTTTTTGACGCGTGACGTTGACCATTGGCTCAACACCATCGATTGCTTTCACCCGGCTGTACTTTTTCGCTAAATCCATCGTTAGCAGGCCTGCCCCGCACCCTATCTCCAACACATTCGACTCACGTGGAAGGTTTAGCTCATCTATCAGCGATAAAGCGACTCTCTTTCTACGTTGATAGATACTTCCTTCAAGAGTGTCTCTCTCATAGATATCTTCCCAGAAGGACAAGGCATTCTCAAAATACCTGTTCACCTCATTCTCGTGGCGTAGACACCCTTGTGGTTGCTTCGCTTGGTATATATTCAAGGTTGAGGCGTTCATAGATTCTGCCATTTAAGCGATAAAAGAAGCTGCATCGCGTAGAGAGCAAATTGAGTTGAACACTATCAGGAAACCCCCTCACTCGGTAAAATGACATTCTTTAAGCCGCTGATCGAAAAAAGTTGTTTGAGAAACAACAGTTCATTCTCATGGAACACCTTCAGAAGCAGGAGAAACGAACAATAGGTGACCGAGGCAATAGCGGCCTGTTCAATCCAATGGAGCCCAATGATGTTCATGATCCACAAGGCTGTCGCCATGACAGCACCTGCAAGAATCGCTTTTATGCTTCTGGAAACCGCCCTTCTATCGAGGACTTCTCTTGGCATCAGGGACAAGGCGCAGCACATAACAAAGAATTCAACCATGATCGTGGCCACAGAAGCTCCAATTCCTCCATTCCCAAACCTGGATTGCGTATAGGGTATGAAGAACATGTTCAACGCAGGGTTCAGGAACACCGCCACAAGGGCGGTAATAGTCCACTGACGTTGTTTGTCGGATGCAAACAGGAAGGTTCCGAGGATCATGTCGACGTAGACTAATGGTAAGCCGACGGCAAAAATCTGTAGAATGCGCGTTGACGGCGCATATTCATTCCCTCCAAAAAACAGGTACACAATGTTCTCTGCGAATACGAACAAGCCAATGCTTATGGGAATGCCTGCCAGAAGGATGAACTCGAGGCTTTTTTGCGTTGTGCTCACAAGCTCGTTCTTCTGCTTATTCCAGAGTTTTGAAAACACGGGCAGGAGAACGAGAGAAGAAATACTTGGCAGGAACATCATGGAATCGAAGAGCCGGTGGGCTGCGCCAAACCATCCGACAACGGCCTCGGGGACCATCAACGAAAGCATCACGGTGTCAACCCGGAAATAGAGCACGGCAAACATCGAAAACAGGAAATAGGGTGCTCCGAGCTTCAGGAGATTTTTAACTTCATTCATGTCAACATGGGGAACCTTACTCACAATGCGCGGAAGAAAATGACTGACGACCAAGGCATTCAGGAATGTACTAAGCGCCATGATTAGCGCGATCGTCACCGACCCTTGACCGAGCATAAGAGCCACAACGCCAGCTGCTGTCACAAAGACTCTTTCTGCAATCGAGCCAAGCACCGGAAACCTCATCATTTCGAATCCCTGGAAGCAACTATTCATCACCTTCCCGACTCCCTCCCAGAGTTTCGCCATACCGAGGATGAGGATAAGCGACGTCACCAATCCCGAATAACCTGCCACCAGACAGAGAGCGACGATAACGACAATCGACATGAACCACATAAACATTCGCAGGGCGCTCGAATTTGCAAGCAACTGAGGGGCGCTTTCCCGGTTTCTGGAAACTTCTTTGGCAATAAAATAGTGCCCCCCGAAATCAATGATAATCTGGAAAATCATCGTGAGAGAAATCGCAAGATAGAGCCTGCCATAATCTTCGCTTCCGAGATAGCGTGGAAGGAAGAGCATCAGCACAATACTCGATATCCACGTTATGACTTGCGAACCCATCATAATGACGGCGTTGTTGGCGACGGATTCGGCGACGCTTTTACTCATGAGAATGCTCCCCATACCTTGCGTTTTTTTTCCGTTTGAACATCGTGGTCATCTTTCACACAGGCTCGGATTGCCGATGAAGCATATCCTTGAGAATCATGTGCCTTAACTCGTCTCGTTTTATCTTGCCATTCTCTGTCTTTGGAAACTTCTCCGGTTGAAACACCATTCTCGGTACTTTGTATTTATCGATTTTATCCTGGAGCACATGAATGAGCTCCGGCGAAGTCATACGCATTCCGTTCTCGGCCTTGTAGCAAAGCACGGGTATTTCACCGGCCACGCCTGCAGGGTCTGGAATTCCGACGACGCAACACTCGCAATGAGGGAACACATGCCGCACCTGTTCTTCTATCTCAAGCGGAGAAATCTTGATCCCGCCCGTGTTGATCATGTCATCTTTTCGCCCGAGAAGACACACATACCCATCACGGTCAATGGAGCCGTAGTCTCCTGTCTTCAGCCATCCGTCACCAATGAATTTTTCTTTTGTCAGGGCCTCGTTATTCCAGTACCGGGATGCGACATGGTCTCCATGAATGAGGATTTCGCCTTCTACATCGTCACCCTTCAGCTGTTGGTCGTCCGGAGCAATCCTGATTTCCACATTCGGAGAAGGACGGCCGACAGTTTCGAGCTTCGTTCGTTCATGACGAAACTCGATGAAGGTGCTTCGTGAGGCCTCCGTCAGGCCGTAATGCATGCAGATGCGGGCATTCGGAAAAATCTCCATGATCTTCTTTTTGCCCTCGATACTCATCGGCGAGCTTCCCAGCTCAATGTGGCGTATTTGCGAGCCGACGCGCCACAGCAGAGGTTCCAACCGCCCGAAGAAAAGTGCGAAACCCGATGGAACAGTCGAAATGGCATTACACTTGTGGCGCTCAATGGTTTGCACTACGAGAGGGGGGTTCAGCATCCCGTCGTTCATCACCAGCGTTCCCCCAACAAAAAGAACGCAGCGACTTCTTCCGAATCCGAACGAGTGCGCCAGCGACACTGCGACGAATTCACGAATCCTGGAATCGATTCCCATATACTCGTTGATGTTTAACGTCGCGCGGATAAGGTTACGGTGTGTCAGGAGCACTCCTTTTTTCCTTCCCGTGGAACCCGAGGTGTAGAGAATAACCGCGCCGTCGTCTTTTGAGACATTCTTTTCGTTCGGTCCATTTGCATGAGACAGACCTTTCACCGCTTTTCCTACGATCTGGAGATTCTGCTCACGTATCGCCGAAGTCTCGTCCTTATCGATGAGTACAATCGTGCATGTCATCAACTCGCGAAGCTGTGGATATAAATCCAGGTCATTTGAAGAAGAAATCAAAAGAGAAGGTGAGCAATCCTCGGCAATTATTTCAATGGAACTTCGCGATATCCCTTCGATGAGAGGGACTGCAATTGCGCCGGCTGCCATGGAGGAATAACAAGCCAGCAGGAAATGAACTTTGTGGTTCAAGAGGATGAGGACGCGGTCTCCCCTTCGGAGTCCCGTCTCGGCCAGCACTTTCACGAGCGACTCTATCCCTTTCTGCATTTGTTCGTAGGAGAATTCCTCCAGCTCGCACACCAGCGCGGGTTTATCCGGAAATCGATGAGCAGATTCTTTGATGTATTCATGTACGAGGTGCATTGGATTCCTTTCCAGCCTCGATATGTTCCTGGACAACCGCGCACACTTCTTTCACACTCCTGAGACGCATCATGTCCTCTTCTGTGAGTGAAATTCCAAACTCTTGCTCGATTTCAGAGATCATATTAAGATGCCCAAGCGAGTCCCATCCGGCGATCCTCGCTGGACCCCATGACTGGTCAAGCTGGCCTTGAATTTGAAAAGTCCTGCGGAACACCGAGGCAACACGTTCAGTGATCCTGTGATTGGTTCTCTGCGTGAGCTGCTTTTCCGGTGATGCGCGATGATTCTCTTCGGAATTCAACGATCGGATAACGCGCGCAGGTACACCTCCGGCAATGACGTGCGGCGGGATAACACCCGAAACAACGCTCCCCACCATGATGACTGAGCCCTTGCCTATTCTTGTTCCTTTCAACACGGATACCCTTCCGCCGATCCAGACGTCATCTTCGATGATAATCGGCTCCCCTTTCGGCGCGCTGTACCGTTCGGCTGCCGTGTGGAAGTCAGTATCGAGGATCATCGCGTAGGGACCGACATGAACCCTGTCCCCAATGTCTACGTGCTTCTGGGCGAAAACGCATGTGCCGAAATTGATGCCGACTTCATTGCCTATCCTGATAAGACCTCCGCTGGCAGTCGCCAGTTCACATCTGACGATTCGTGAATTGATGTTAAAATCGTCGCCAATCTCTATCCGGCCGACGTTGACAATAAATGGGCGTGCGCGCGTGCGAGCCCGCTTCCCTACGATATCGCACTTCCACAGATAGACCTTTGCGAGCACTAGCGCGCGCACGAAAATCAAACCTTTGTAAAGTCTCCGCGACAGCGGAAGGTTTTTATCCCTCTTGAGACCCCGCAGAATTTTCTGAACCAGGGGGAAGCGCTTCAACTGTTGTATCCGGTTAAGGATGGGGTGGACCTTTTGATGATCCTTCTTCTCCCTGTAACCATTTCGAAACGATTTTAACCAGTCGTTTGCCTTTTGCATGGCTCTCTTGAAACGAAAGGCTACATAATGCGCCAGAAAAACCGGCATACCGTGTTCTCTATACTGCACGCGCAACAGAGAGACCTCCGCCAAAACTCTCCCCTTGATTGCATCAAGAGTCTTAACAAGTTGATAGATCATCTCCCGGATGCCATAATGCGCAACCGGATTCAGAATCGTTACGCTATGGTTATGATGTGCATGAGAAGTCAGCTCGAACTTATACGTTTCGGCGCCTCTCAACAGGTCTACAACAGCATCTTGCAACCGACTCGCATCTTCAATCATGCAAAGCAGCAGCGCCATGCCTGGACGGCGTTTAGCAGTCGGCGCCGTGTCATCAAACCCCGTCAGGTAATCGTAGAATCTGTTTTTGAACACGAAACCCATTCTGCACGCAATTCGACTTCCATTGCCCACGACGCTCTTAAACCACAGACGTTTTTGTTCCAGCAATGCTCTGGCAAAATCTTCCTGGAACTTCAGAAAACGGTCGTTCGAGAAAAGACCAACATATCCGAGCCGATTCCAGCGCTGTTGGTGAAGCCTCATGAGATCCTGAAATGCTGATGCAAGTTTTTCAGTAGAATCGACAGTTTCGATGAGATACTGAGAATCGTTTAAAAAGGTTTTGCGCGACTGGTTGAGGCGATGTCGCGTGTTTGAGTTCAGCCCTTGCAAGTATTCTTCCAATGATGCGGGCACGTGAATTCTTGGGCAAACATCTGTTTGAACGACTTTGACCTTCATACCTGCCGTCTGAAACGTTGGAACGAGCGTGCTTAAAATAGGACCCCGCTCGGGGACGTTGACGAACTCCACCGAACTCCATGCAGAACTGTTTCGTTGAAGGTATTCAAGGAATTCTCTCGCGCAGTCAGACTCATACCCTGGCATCGCAATCATATCGAGGTAATCGCTCGGCCCAGAATCGGCCAACATGCCGCCATTTGTTCCGAGGTCGACGCCGGAGCCGATAAACTTAAACTTCCTGTAAAGTGGCATTCCCAGGATGCGACGCACTTCCAACAGGATCGGGACGATGCCCACTAACTTTTCCCCGCAACGTATGAGAACAATGTGAAGAGTGTGTGCTTTGCCAAAATGCTTCCACCACAGCCACATCCAATCAAATGTCTGATAGATGCTTACGTTTGACTGCTCGACCAATTCTTCCCACTCAGCCCGAACATTGAGGAATTCACTATCCTTGTGAATGACCTCCACTCGAAATTCGGGGTTTGTTTTCATCCTGCGTTCTGAGATCATGTGTGATCCTTCTGTTGTTTCCGATTCTTCATCTCGAGAATTCTTCGCAACACGCGCGAGGTTTCGTAAGTACTCCCTCAGCAACATCCAGCCTCCAAGGAACGCGCTAATGGCTCTCCGGCGATAAGAGGCCAGAGCCGACTGAGCGTGAAACAATTTGTATCGAAGGTCGGCGTATCTTGGCGGATTTGGGATTACCAGGTTCCATGTGTGCCCCGGAGAAAACGAAGCTTGTTGTATGCAAGGTTCATTCGGTTGGACGTCATAAATGCACAGAAAGCGCTTCTCGACAGCTTGTTCGATAAAAGAGAGGAGCAGCGCCTGCTCTGCTTTCCGCCTGGCGGTCGGCATGCTTTCGTCACATGCGGTGAGATAGTTATAGGCTCTCTTGTTAAAGAAGAAGCCACAGTGAAACGCCACAGGCTGTTCATCCCGTCGTGCAACGGCGAGAGAGAGAACGCCCTTCTTTAAACTGGCAGCAAAAACATCTTTCACAAAGGCATCGAACTGCGTGTTTCTGAAGGCGCTGAATCTTCCTCTTTTCTGACTTTGATAACGATGAAGACGTGAGAGGAGTGGAATGATGTTGCTGAGTTCCCGTTGAGACTCAACTGTTTCCACAGAAAACAGCCTCCAGTGTGTTACTGCACGACGCGCCAGTTGAAGCTGATGGCGTTCATTGGTGGTCAGATATTGCATGAAGACATCAAGAGATTCCGCAAGCTCCATCTGCCGCGCGGGCACGCCGGAATATTTTCGGTATCTCCACTGAAGATCCTCAAAAGCCGGGATGAGTTTTCTCTTGACCATTGAATCCTCGGCGATATTCTCAAGCGAGATTTCATCATAGAGGTCGTAATGGTCTTGAAGGTATTTCACGAGCGTTCTGACGACGTCGTCCTCATACTCCGGGAGGGACAAAATATCGAGGTACGAATCCGGGCAGGAGTGGCGCTCATGACCCCATCCATCTTCGCAATCGAGAGAGCCCACCAGACGAAGCCGAGCGTAGATGTCTATGCCAAGAAGGGTTTTGTGGTCGATATAGAACGGAGCTGCTCCAACGAGTGTTCCATGATGTCGAAACAGAAGTACATGAAGAACCTTGAAGCCACCGAAATGTTTCCACCACAATGACTGCCAGTCGAAAGATTGAAAAATGTGCGCGCCCGACTTTTCGACAAGATGCGACCATTCATTCTGCACCCTTTCAAGTCTCCATTTGTCACGGAGAACTTCCACGGTAAGATATTGCGGAAATTCCGCACGATACGGTTCCCTGGCAGGAGATTGAATGACACGCAGATTATGACTTATAGCCTTATCCATGCGAGGATTCTGATATGTCAACGAAAGCTTCAAAATTTATGGTCTGCATTCGAATGTTCTTCTTTTGCTGCCGGTGTTTCCCCGACAAGTTCACGGAGCGTGTACTTCCCGTTTGCGCCGTACCTACCGTATTGCCCAAAAAGAGCGTTTGAAATCCTCCACCGGATCCAACCGTAGTATTGGTAAGGAGCGAGCACCCTCATCGCAAAACCTATCGAGTTCGTAGTATTCAAAATCGGCATTCTCCGGATTCGATAAAGATCTTTCCCAAAGGTGGCAGGACCCGATTGAACTGCACACGCGGATTTGAACCCTGCGTTGACGACCATTTGCTTGATTTTGGGATTCAGAAGGCCATAGGGGTACGAGAAGGAGTGAACGGGTGCATTGATGAGGATCTCCAGCAACATCCTTGACCGAAAGATTTCCTCCCAGGCCTCATCTTCGCGCAGAAACGGAAGGCGTGCATGCGTCATGGTGTGAGAACCTATTTCGATCCCGCTTTCATGAAGCTCGACCACATGCTCAGCCTTCATAAGGGGCACATCCGGTAATCCCAGGTATTTGACCCAGTAATTTGACTTGATTTTTCGTTCACCGAGGACAAACACGACAGCCTTCATGCCATACTCCTGCAACAGCGGAAACGCAAGATCGTACGTGTCAAGATACCCGTCATCGAAGGAAATGATGATCGGTTTTTTCGGCAGCATCAGCTTCCGCTCTTGAGACAGTCGAAAGTCTTCCAGTGTGACGGCACTGTATCCCCACCGGTCAAGAAGGTCAAGTTGTTTTTGGAATTCGTTGACATGCACGCAAGACCAGTGTGCATTGCAGAGTTGTTTATTATTGACAATTCTGTGGTAGAGCAAGAGTTTCAGATTTCGAGAATTGCCGTTGACCGGCATCATATTGTGATATCTCCTTTTGAGATTTCCCTGGTCACGTCCGTTCTGAGGCGACCTCGGAGAATCCTTGAAAGACTTTTGAGACTTCGTACTGATCGGCCGCTGATTTCAGATTCTGTTTGACCAGCCGTTGATAGTAGTTTTCCATCTGCTTTCCAATAACGGGCCAGTCGTATTGTGAACATACCAGCTCATGCCCTGCCTGCACAAGCCGTTCACGCAACGTTCCATCCTGCAGCAGCGTCACCACACCCTCCGCAAATTCTTTCGGGTCGTCGAGAATCAGCAGCGACTGGCCCTGCACTCCGTTAATTCCTTCACAGCCGATGCTCGTCGTGACAATGGGCTTCTTCATTGCCATAGCTTCGAGAACTTTGAGACGGGTTCCACCTCCCATTCTCAACGGAACGACATAGACACCCGAACGCCAGACATACGGCCTGACGTCGGCGACGTATCCGGTGATCATGACATTCTCGGAAGCTCTCCTCTGGAGAATACGCGGTGGCCGATTGCCCACGACGTAGATTTTAACCTGAGGAACTTTCTCGACGATGAGCGGAAAGATTTTATCGAGAAAATACAGGATGCCGTCGTAGTTCGGCACATACGCCATCATTCCCGTAAACACGAGCGAGAATGGTTCCGGCTGGAGATCCGAGGGCTTGAAATACGAAATGTCGACGCCGTTGGGCACAACCATATTCGGGACACTTGGCGTTTCACGCTGGACGATCTCGCGATCCCGTTCGGAAGTAACAAAAATAGCATCTTGTAACCGCCAGGATTCCAGTTCCTCCCAATGAAAGAATTCAGATTCTCTGGCATAATGAAATTTCCTCACCAACGATCGGGCGTTGGCGGCCATGCGTTTGAAATTGTCGTACTCGATGTTGTGGGCATCGAGAATTTTTACCGGACCTTGCGGCAGGGTGAACCCGCCCATGAGCGAGAATTCCGTTTGCACGATATCGTAGGCATTTCTACGGACCAGCCAGTCGATCACTCTTTGCATATATCTTGTTTCCACCAGATAGCGTAGAAAGCTTTTTCGCTTCCACATCGCATACAACTGGCCCATCCTGCGATACTTTTGAGCCCAGGGAAATGGCACCAGATGAATCTCCTGTAACTGGCGGAACTCTCTATCGATTGCGATATAATCGTTGACGTTACCGTAGGTCAGCAGCGTGACTTCGTGTCGCTTCGTCATTTCCTTGAGCAGATGGTACGACCGCATTGCTCCGCCAAAATCCGGCGGAACGGGGGAATACGGCATGATGTGGAGAACCTTCATACTCGCGCTCCTTCCTCTTTCAGTTCTTCTCCCGTGATGGAAGCAATCCTCTTATTTCCCATGAGACAGCCTCAAGTTGCCGATGAACATTTGAATACTCCTTGGTGTGAATCTTTTGAGAAGGACCAGCAGGAGAAAAAAAGGAATTTCAATGAATACGCGATCCCACTTCGTCGAGGGGTCTTGAAAGAATCGGTATATCCACTCGATGCCGACTCTCCTCATCCATAACGGCGCCCGTTTCCGTACGCCGGAAAGGAAGTCAAATAAACCTCCTACGGCGAGGCACACACCGACATCCAAGCGCTCAACGTTTGCTGAAATCCATTGCTCTTGCAGCGGCGACCCAAGAGCGACGAGGAGAATGTCGGGGCGTTCATTGTTTATGGATCTCACAATGTCTGACTCTTCGGAAGACGAGAAATAACCCGGATGCGAGCCTACGACACGGAGTCGTGGAAAGCGCAGCTTTATCTGTTCTTCGCATCGGCGAAGGGCTTCGGGCCTGGCGCCCAGCAGAAAAACCGTCCATCCCTTTGTCTGCGCTTCCGCAAGAATTGCGGGAGTGAGATCCGTGCCGTTGAGATTTTCCTGAATCGGGTTCCCAAAAAGCTTACCGGCGATGGTCAGCCCACTTCCGTCCGGAAGGACAGTGTCCGCCCGGTTAATGCAGCGAAGGAACTCGTTATCCTTTCTTGCCAGGTGAATCGTGTGCACGTTGGTGAAGTATATGGTGCGTGCCGGCAGGTCCCTCCGATTTGCTATATATCTTCGGACACTCTTCATAGCAGTTGAGCGGTCAATGTTATCCACTCTCACGCCGAGAATTGAAAACGTCGGGGGCTTTTCTTTCCACGGTGAGACATTTTTCATATTGTAAGCGCTCAAGGGCTCCATGCCTAAACTCTCTACGTTTGCAAGGATTGTTGGTCGATTGATTCGGCAGTTGACATTAACCCCATCAGTGTGCCGAGGTATACCATGTTACGATAGTAGGTCAGCTGCAAGTCAAAATAGGATACAACGACTTGCCCTGCGACCGCTGATATCGCGAGTGCACATACAGACTGGAGGTAGGGGTCTTTCATTCTTGAAAGAACAAAGACTCCCCGACATGCAAACGAATTGAGAAAAAACCAGAAGAGAAAGAAACCCACAGCCCCGGTTTTTACGATCACCCAGAGAATCTCGTTGTGAGGAATGTAGGCCCAAAGAGGAAAAGGCACGTACACGAGCTTCAGAGGCTCCTCATATTTCTTCCCGAAACCAATTCCAATGACAGGAGACTCTTGCACTGTGATGGCGAGATTATACTTCTCCTTGTCGCGGTACAAGTTGGAATAATATCGCTCCCCTGCTGTTTCGCGATCCGACCCCAGGCCGGATTTTACCAGGCGGACTGGAGATGCGAGCCGGCTCTCGCTATTCCAGAACACTGCGGCGTACAACGCGAATGCCCCAAGGACAGGAACCGAGTTTTTTGCTAGCATCCAACGCTGTTTCGTCGGCAGCAGAATAACGAATGTTGCCAACGAAGGCACAATCGCCGCATAGGCGGCACGGCGCTGGCCGGTAAAAAACCCCAAAACAAGAAGCAGCAACAGCATGACCAGGGCAGAACGTTGTCTCGTTTGGGCGTTGAACATGACCAGAGCGAGAAGAAATATCACGAGAGTCAGCATGAACAGAGGATCTTCGTGGTTCGTGAGAGTCGGAATTCCATGAAAGCTCAGCCCCAGGTTTACGAAGCGAGCGACGCCCTGAAGAGCTTTGAACGAGATCGCCGCGATGATCACCCAGAGGAGCGATTGAACGTGTTCCTTTGTCTGAATAATTTGCGGAACGAGAAAATACATCGCTCCGAAATAAAAGAGCGCCCGAACTTCCCACACAGCAGGAAGAAAATCCCCGCCCGTCCGCATCCCATAGACAAATGAACAGACCAGTCCGACGAAGAACACCAATGCTGCCCCCCATACGTGCACACGATTGAGCTTGTGGTCTCTCCGCACAACCAGCACCACGCACCAAACAGCAATGAGCAAGAGGAGATGCAGCTCCAGAGGATTCATGACGCCGGCAGCAAGAGTCGGGAGGTACGGAATTTCCTTCAGATTGAGAAAATAGCCTGTTTTGAATGTCACGGGCTCGAAGTTCGGAATACGATAATGGTCCAGCGTGAGCACCAGTCCGACAAAAATATTAAAGCCCCAATTGACTCGGTACATCGTCAGAGTAACGATGAGGATAGCCGCCGTGAAAACAACTGCAGAAAGTATGTTTCCGGATGTAAAAACGAGAATGGCCGCCGCACCAGCTGAACCGAGAACGACGAGCGTGGCTACAATTCCATTGAATTGGTCCACGCCAAGCCAGTACGCCAAAAAACCGCCAGCCCTTGTTGATTGATTCCGCATGCGTATTGAGTTATGGTTTCGGAACCTCGATGTTGTAGAGATGATGCAGTACAAACAAAACTTGTATGACTGCAATCAGCGCAGCAATCAGGTATGTGCCGGCTTTCATTCTTTTTGCATGTCGGCCGACGAGAATGGCCACGATGTAGAATCCGACCAAACCTAGGACAATGGACATGTGTTCTCTACCTCACTCTTCCTCATCAGTCACTCTATTCAATACAAACCCAAGAACCTGATTCTCGTTCAAATGTCGAAACATCTTGTCGATCTCGGCCTTTTTTGTTCGTGTGGTGTCGACCACTACTAACAATCCACTCAAGCGACTCGCAAAAAGAATTGGAAAATCTCCCGTATTGATCGCGGGCATGTCGACGATAACAAACTCATATTCCTGTTGGAGGGAATAGATGACGTCCCCAAACGCCGCCATCTGCGCCAATCCCACCGTCTGAGGGGGAGGACGGCGTTCGCCGCGTTTTGTGCTCGAGTCTACACCATACTGCCTGCCCCGGCCAGCACCGGCAGACAAAACGGACAGGTAGGGAATTTTCGTTTGGGAAACATGGATTGTCCCCTCATGAAGGGCCTCGACGAGACCTGGAGAGAGAACTGTGCCAAACGTTTCGTGCAATGTCGGCCTTTGGATATTGAGGTCGACGAGGATGGTTTTCTTCCTGTAGCCGACGGTAAGTGATACAGCAAGGTTCGAGGCGACAAGGGACTTGCCTTCCCCGGGAGTAGCGCTCGTGATGCCAAACGCAAGCCGGAGATCCTCATTCTGCTTGGGCAAGAGCGAGTAGTTGAACCTGTTGTAGTATTTGAAATTGATAACCGAAGGGTCGAGTTTCCTACCGGGAACAGGATTAGGGATAATCTCATTCGGCGCCCGAACAATCTTGTCGATTGGCGGCACGACAGGTTTGTAATCCTTTTCTTCCCCGCGCGGTTCCGACTCCGGGGTTCGGTGATTGAAAAAATCTTTTGACTCCAGCGCCATGTTCTCCCGTTTCCTTTCGTCTAACATTTCAGCCGGTATCAACGGACGATGAATCCTGCGTCCGGTATAAACGCAATCACGGGCTTTTGATATACTTCAACATCCTTTTTTGCTCGGACCCGCGTGTCGAGAAGTTCTGCCGTGCCGGCAATGAGCAAGCCCAGGAAAATGCCCACACCGATGCCGCCAAAAATTATCAGCATTCGGTTTGGCTTTGAAGGCTCGGATGGAATGATGGGCGGGTCGATGATGATGAATTGCTCCCTTCCGGTCAGGCCGAGGTCTCTGTTTGTGCGGGCTTGCTCCAGCTTGACCTTCATTTCATCATACAACTTCCTGTAGATATCGTGTGTAGACTCCTTATCCTCATCAACTCTCTTGGAAACAGAAGTGCGCTTGAGATCATCAACAAGCTGAATCCGACGCGCTTCGACGTCAAGCCTTGCAGCCCGTTCCTTGGAAGTCTCAGACTCAAGCGAAGACCGAATCAAGCTCAGGAGATCCAGAATTTGAATTTTGAGTTTCGTGACTTCCGGGTAACGCTCAGTGTAGCGGCGTATGTAGTCGTCATACTTTGTCAGTAATGGACGCAACTCTGCTGCATAGGGAAGGTTGGTGCGGGCCAGGTCGTAGACAACCTTCTTGCCTTCATCTGAGGAAAGGATCTGAGGATATCGTTTCATCATGGTAAGACCTTGCTGGTACAGCTTTAGTCGTCCGTCGATATCTCTGAGATCTTCTTCTGTCTCTTCTATCTGCGATTGAAGAGCCCGGCCTTCAGCGGGCATATCCTCGATTCGCTTTCGCATGGAAACAATAACTTCTTGCTGACTTTCCTCAAATCGTTCACGCAACTCGACGAGTTTCGTCTCAAAAAACTGAACGGCCAGCTCATTACGCTGATTTTCAACCTGCAGGATGGTCTTGATAAAGTGATTCGACAGAATGAGGACTGCCCGCTGCGCGCGGACAGGGTCGGTATCGAGGTAGCTGATCTTAAAAGAGGATGAACCAGGCCGGTCAGTCGAAATGTCCTTTCGGATTTTCTTGACCATTTCCTGGCGTTCTTCCTCATCGATAATTTTCCTTTTTCCGGCCAGTTTGAGACTGTCGATGAGAATCTGAATGGTCATCTGGCTGTAAATGATCTCGTTAAACGTCTTCAGACGATCCTCGGAAGCCATGGTCACCGCCATGGTATAGCTGACGAGAGGGTTTAAGATCTCATCCTTCTGTACCAGAATCGTGGCAGAGGATTCGTATTTCCTCGGCAGAATAAGCGCTCCGAGAAGACATAAACAGGTAACAATGGTTGCCGGAAGTATGACCAGTTTCCTGCGGCGCCGGACAACAGCAACAACCTGTTGAGCCGTAAACTGTGCGGTCTGCAGAGATAATCCTTTCTCGTTGATATATCTATTCAGAGAGTGGTTTCTGCAAGTCCCATGCCAGCCACGCGATGTTGGATCACACAGCTCTTGTAAGAGAAAAACGCCTTCACCAGAGCCTTAATCGGCATTTTTGACGAGGACCGGATCTCGTCATTACGATGTGGACCTACAAACCTCTGCGCAACAATTACACACCCGCCTCCCTCCTGTGAATAAAATAGAAACAGTTTCATCGCATTTCCCACGGAACGCCGTTTTCATTCTTACAGAATGATTTATCAATGGATAGCAATGTTTTCTCGATTCTCTGTTTGAAAGAGCGTCCCTAAAATCTTTTTAACGGCGCTGGCACAGCTTTTGCGCTCCGTTCCGGAAAAAACCAATCGAGCAAGGTAGACAATCTTTCCACGCGCCCACTATACACTCTGCAAATTCCTACAAACGCCCATGACTATTCATCGTGCTATGGCGGTCGTTTTGATCGCTGTTCTTCTGAGTTCATGCTCATCAGAAAGAATTGTGCAGGATACTGCGCCAGCTGTTTCCCGGTCCAAGACCGGAGTGCTTCTCGTCAAGATGCAATCGAATACGTACTTGATTAAGCAAGGCGATAACGTTGACCTCTCAGTTTGGGGTTATCCCGAGTTCAACACTTCTACGCTGGTCAAGAGCGGTGGAACAATCACGGTTCCTTTGCTGGGGGAAATAAAGGCAGTGGGGCTCGCCAAAGATGATTTTTCAGATTTGATCCGTGCACGGTTGTCCGAGTATGTGCAGGGGGAGCCAAGGATCACGCTTTCCGTTTCGAGCCCTCTCAGCCAAAAAGTAACCGTCCTCGGAGCTGTCACGCGTCAGGACAATTATCCCGTTACCTCTGATGTCTCGCTGGTCGAAATCCTCTCGACAGCGGGTGGAACGACGGCGGAATCGGACCTTAACCATGTGAAGATTTTGCGATATGGCAACAATGGTGAGCCGACGGAAGTTGATGTGGCCTGGCACATGGAAACCGGCAATGTCGACCTCATTCCAAAGGTTCGGCCGGGCGATACCGTCTTTGTGCCAAAAAAGGAAAACTTCATTCGGTCGTTTTCCGATTTTCTGCGCGATGTTGTTCTCCTGTTTGGATTTTTCCGGGTGCTCAATTGAAACATGACATCGAACGTTTCAAAAAGACATCACCACGTCGGGCTCAGTGTGCTGCGCTGGCAGCCTTCATCCTGTTCTTCGGGAATGCTGCTGGAGCTCAACAGGATAACGATCGTTCTCCAACATACGGTATTGGAGCCAGGGCTGCCTCACTGGCGGAAGCGTATGGCACAGAGTACGCAGACGTTATGAGCATGTATTGGAATCCGGCGAGCCTCGCTTTCCTCGAGAGGAATTCCCTCACGTTTGACTATTTGAATGATGTGGATAACGGAACGGCGATGGGGACATTTTCCATCCCGTTTCGATTGAGCGGCAACGATGTCATGGGATTTGGGTTGACCGCGACGCAGGTTGGCGTCAACGACGGAGCAGGCGCTATCATTCGAGGTTCACGTTACGGCTTGAATTTCTCATCGGCCAGGCTCCTTACTTCCACCCTGAGCTTTGGTGCAAGAGTAGCAGTGCAACACGGCCAAACGGAAGATTCAAGGCTCTGGACGGGCTCTACTGTTTTCGGGCTGCTGTACTCGCCTTCTCCGGAAATCAGCTATGCGATTGTGTATAGCGGCATAGGGCTTGGGATGGAGCATAGTTATGACCTTCAGGGGCCGCCCAAGCTGGTTTTTTCAAAGGTCTCGCTCCCGTCCACTCTTCATCTCGGGCTTGCCATGCGTTATCCCTCATCGCGTACTGATCGGGTGGTGACCATTTCCCTGGAAAACAAAAAAATTTTTGGAAGCCCCGGAATTGTCTACAAAGGTGCGATCGAGGTCAATGCGACGCGTTACGCCGCTTTGAGAGCGGGATATGTTGCGGCGCCTTCCGTGGCCTCTCCTCGTTACGGTGTTGGTTTTTTTCTGAACAGATTTCAGGTCGATTACGCATACGCAACCGGTGAAGGTGTTCAACGCTTCCATCAACTGACGCTTTCCATTTTGTTGGGAGAATCCAAAAAAATCGAGCAGGACTAATTCGGGACACTGAGGAGAAAAGATATGTTGAAGGATATGTTCTTTATTGCCGCCATTCCGGCTGTGCTCTCATTGCTGTTGACGCCTTTGGTCGTGCGGTTCGCTTCTGCAATCGGCGCCATCGACCTTCCCAACGAGAGGAAGATCCACAAGAACCCTACACCGAGGCTCGGCGGCATTGCCATTTATCTTAGCTTCTTTCTTTCTCTCGCACTGTTTTTTAACTGGCCGTTGAATCACCAACTGGCGCTTTTCTTCGAATCGGGGAAGGCTGTATGGCTTTTGGGCGCTCTTCTTCTCGTCTTTTCCCTCGGCATATGGGATGACCTGCGCGCATTGAATCCTGGGAAAAAATTTCTTGTGCAAGTTTTGGCTGCGACGATTGTGTATGCAGGTGGTTTCCGGATTTCGACGGTGACAGACTTTTTCGGCTCTGGCCATTTCGACCTCGGAGCACTCGACTACCCCATGACCGTTCTCTGGATCGTGGGCGTGACCAATGCCTTCAACCTCATCGACGGCCTCGATGGACTGGCATCGGGCATTGCAGTGATTGCTGCGCTGACCATGTGTGCTGTTTCTTTCTTCATCGGAGAATTAACGACTGCGTGCATGGCTCTCGTCCTGGCAGGCGCTGTGCTCGGGTTTCTTCCTTACAACTTTAATCCGGCCAGGATTTTTCTCGGGGATTCCGGCAGCCTGCTGATCGGCTTTACGCTTGCTGTTTTCTCAATGGAAAGCTCCACAAAGGGGACGACGGCGTTCGCCATCCTTGTGCCGGTACTGGCGCTTGGGCTCCCGATTATGGACACTCTGTTATCGATGGCCAGGCGCGTGCTCTCCTCCCTCCTTCCGGAAACGAAATCCCTGCACGGAGTTGGATCAAAGTTGCATTCGATGTTCCTGCCGGACAAAAAGCATGTTCACCATCAACTGATGGCGATGGGCTTGTCCCATCGTTCCGTCGTTCTGATACTTTACGTCGTGTCGTGTGCATTTGGCCTCGTGGCCTTCGCCGTCACCGTCAGCAATAACGTCGGGGCCTCACTGATTCTCGTTGCCGTCGGCCTAGCCACGTTCTCGGGCATCAAGCATCTGCGCTACAAGGAAATGGCGATTCTGAGCAATGGCGTTCTCCTTCCACTCTACGAATGGCCTGTTCTGAACCGGGCCCTCTTCCAGGGATTTCTTGACCTGGGATTCAGTGGAATCGCCTTCGCACTTGCTTATTACCTGACACTCGACGAGACTCTTATCGCCGGCGAGTTCCTCTACCTTGCACCAATCGTGTGTGGAGTTCAACCGCTGGTGTTTTTCTTCAGCGGTTTGTATAAGGGTTCGTTGCGGCATCTTGGTGTTGGCGATCTCCTGAAAATCACGAAAACAGTTGCGCTTGCAGTGCTTGTAACAGGAGTCGTCCTCGCGATACTTCCCGAACCACGTCATTTTATTTCCACCAAGACTCTTATTGCGGACTTTTTCATCCTTCTGACGCTCGTCCTCGGCACAAGAAGCTCCTTCCATGTTTTGAATTACCAGTTCCAACGAGAGAAGAAACGCGGCAAGGGCATTCTGATCTACGGCGCCGGCGCAAACGGCGTCCTGACGCTACAAAAAATTCTTATGGACGATGACTTTGTATTGAACCCTCTCGGTTTTCTCGACGACAACCCGGATCTCGAAGGCAAAAACGTCAACGGCTATCCCATTTTTGGAGGTCACTGGAAATTGCCACGGCTCCTTCGCAAGACAACCGTTGAAGAGATTATCATTGCAAGCGAGTCGCTCCATCCAGAGATATTGGATCGTGTCAAACGAGTAGCCAGGGACAACAGGGTAACGATCAGGCGGTCGAAGCTGCTGCTTGAAGAGATCCCAACGGAAAAACGAGCCAACACCAACGAACGTCCCGCTGTACTTTTGCATCACTACGAGGGGCCTGAAAATCTCAGAGCATAAGATTCCATGAACAAACGGAAAAGATGTCGCCACAGTAAAGTTTTCATTTCTTATTCTTTCAAAGGGGGAATTATGAGCAGGATAACTGTCATATTTGTCTGCCTGGCGTTGTTTGCTTTTCTGGCAGCGGAAGCATCGGCACAAACACAACATTTTCAGTTTACTTCAAATACGGGCAACAGCGCCACTGTGGCTGTGCTTGTCACAACCAACCCAAACATCAACGGCTCTCCACTTGTTTCAGGCGACGAAATCGGAGCCTTCACTCCGGCAGGGCTTTGTGTGGGCGGGATTGTCTGGAACAGCGTCAATGACGCGATCACCGTCTGGCGAGATAATGAACAGACAGGTACCATCGACGGAATGCAGCCAGGAGAACTCATTCATTACCGTGTTTGGCGTCAATCCACAGACACCGAGTTTGCAAGCGTTGTCGTGACGTATTTATCGGGTGACGGAACGTATATCGTGAACGCAACCTATACACTCACGTCTCTGGATGCGACGGCACCTCCGGATCCTCCAAACCTTCTCTTGCCGCTGGACAGCGCAAGGGGACTATCGGTAACTCCAACATTTTCATGGGATACAACGAGTTTTGCCACAACATATAGCATCGAGGTTGCCACAGATACGTCTTTCACATCGCCGGCTATAGCTGAAGACAGTATTACGGCAACATCTTTTAACGCGAACGGCCTCGCGAACAATACAACATATTTTTGGCGTGTGAATGCCTCTAATTCCGGAGGCACGAGCGATTGGTCAACGGTCAGAAGTTTTATAACCATTGTAGGACCGCCAGATCTCTTATCGCCGACTGATGGTTCGGTCCACCAACCCATCTCACTCTCTCTGACCTGGAATGCTTCTTCCGGTGCAACGAGCTATCGTGTACAGGTGTCGACGGATACCTCCTTCGCTTCCATCGTAGTTGATAATTCGAATGTTACGACAACCTCCAGTGATGTTGGACCGCTTGCAAATAATACATCGTATTTCTGGCGCGTGAATGCGACAAATGCAGACGGGACGAGTGACTGGTCAAGCGTCTGGAGTTTCACCACGATGCTCGCCGCTCCGCAGCTTGCAGCTCCGCCTGATAGCTCGATTGATCAGGAAACGACACTCACTTTAAGTTGGAATGCCGTCTCCGGAGCTTCGAGTTACCGTTTGCAGGTTTCAACAAGCTCTTCGTTCAGTTCTCTGGCTGTCAATGACTCTGGCCTCACAGAAATCTCGAGGCAGGTGGGCCCGCTATCTAACGAAACAGCATACTTTTGGCGAGTTAGTGCTGAAAATACAGACGGTATCAGTGACTGGTCGACGGTCTGGGGTTTTACAACTGTCCCCCTGCCTCCGGTCGTTACGACACTCCTTTCTCCTGCGGACGGATCTACGCTTCAGCCTACGACTCTGACATTGAGTTGGGATGCATCCTCAGGGGCGATAAGTTATCGCTTGCAAGTCTCAACAAGCTCTTCATTCACTTCTACTATCGTTGACGATTCGACTGTGACATCAACTTCCAGCGAGGTCGGGCCTCTTCTTAACGCCACAACCTATCACTGGCGTGTCAATGCTACAAATTCTGGCGGGACAAGCGATTGGTCAAGCGTTTGGCGGTTTACGACGATAGGCACTCCAATGACACACGGGATTATTCTTCAGCAGGGATGGAACATGATCTCCAGCTTTGTCCAACCGCAAAACACTAATCTTGACACGCTTACATCGGGGATTGCAGATAACCTGGTCATCATAAAAGACGATTCAGGGAAAGTCTACTGGGTTACATCGGATTTCCGCATTAATGACATCGGCGACTGGGATTACGCCGACGGATACCAGGCATACATGAGCGCCGGCGACACTTTGATGATTCCTGGAAATGAACTCATCCCCGAGATGAATTCTCTTTCGCTCATTCAAGGCTGGCATATGATTACCTATATGCGCAACTCTGCCTTGGATATCGACTCTGCTCTTGCGACGATTGCCGGTCAAATTATCATCGTGAAAAATGGTTCAGGGAGAGTGTACTGGCCAGAGCATAGTATCGACCAAATTGGAACAATGATGCCCGGACAGGGATATCAACTGAAACTTACGGGAGCATCCACATTGACGTATCCTGCAAATGACAGCTCTTCCACTGGCGACATGTTAACAGGACGCGCTCCGATCACCCTCTTGTCTGCAGCAAATCAAGAACACAAAATTGCCACAGCATCTTATTTCTCTTTTAAATCAAATACCGGGAACAATGCGACTGTTGCCATCCCGGTGTCTTCAAACCCAAACATCAGCGGAAGATCACTCGCAGCCGGAGATGAGATCGGAGCCTTCTCCCCCGCCGGACTTTGTGTCGGGGCTGTGGTGTGGACGGGATTGAACACATCGGTTACTGTCTGGGGAGACGACGACCAAACGGCGGAAATCGACGGAATTCGGTCAGGCGAGAAGATCCACTACCGGGTCTGGCAGCAACAGAACAACCAGGAGTTCCCGAAGGTGATTGTCGGATACTCGGAGGGAGATAGCTCTTACGCCACCAATGGCTTGTCAGTGCTTTCCGCTTTCACTGCCGGATCTACTACGGGCATTCAGGAAGATCCTGATATTCCGACGGAGTTCGTGCTTGGTCAGAACTATCCGAACCCGTTTAACCCCACAACAGTAATTACATACGGGCTGCCGAAATCCGCCATGGTACGTTTGGAAGTGTTTAACATCATCGGACAACGCGTGGCAGTTCTCGTTGAAGAAGAACAGGGACCCGGCTACCACAGAGTCGTTTTTGGCACAAAGTTACCAGCAGGCATTTACATTTACAGGTTCAAAGCGGACGAGTTCACTGAAATCAGAAAAATGATCCTCGTGCGTTAGTCTTGAAGGACAACAATAGGAAAAAGTAAGAAACCGTTACAATGCTAATGACAAGGGTTCTCCTCCCTGGCTTGTTGGGCTGCGTGTTCTTCAGCATGATGAATGCTCAGCCGCAACATTTCCGATATACCATAACAGACGTCAGCGATAACGTCGCCGTTCCACTCACGTCGAATCCGAACATCAATGGATCGCCTCTTGCTGCAGGAGATGAAATTGGCGCGTTTTCGCCCGCAGGGCTTTGTGTTGGGGCTATTGTGTGGAACAGTGCGGACATCTCGATAGCTGTTTGGGGGGACGACGCTACGACCACGGATACTGTCGACGGGATGAAACCGGGAGAGGAAATATTTTACCGTGTTTGGCGTAAAGCGACTGACACAGAATACGCAAGTGTCTCTGTGGCGTATTCGTTTACCAATAGTTCGTTTGGCGCCGGTAAGTATTCTGGCGGTGCCTTACATGTACTTTCTTCTCTTACCGCGACAGCGCCGCCTGAACCGCCAGTTCTACGGTCGCCGAACGATGGGGCGACGGGGGTATCGACTTCGCCAAATTTTTCATGGGAGTCCTCAAGTTTCGCAACGTCATATCGCATTCAGGTCGCTACAGACCAGAACTTTTCATCAGCAACGATCGACCAGGCTGATTTGTCAGATACTTCGTACGCCGCGAGCGGATTGGCTGGAAACACGATATACTACTGGCGCGTTCAAGCCTCCAATAGTGGTGGATCAAGCGACTGGTCAGATACCTCTAGCTTTACCACCATTGAGGCTGCCCCGTCAGCGCCTATACTTCTGAGTCCAGAAAATGGGGTCACCGGTCAAGCAACTTCGTTGACGTTAAGTTGGAATGCCGCATCCGGAGCTTCTTCCTATCAGCTTCAGCTATCGGTTGATTCCACATTCCTCACTCAGATCGTAGACCAAAGCGGCCTAACAACTCAGTCTTTTGACGTGAGCGGCCTCACCAATGGAACCGGATATTTTTGGCGTGTCAATGCAACAAACGGAGGAGGGACGAGCGATTGGTCACAAGTTTGGAATTTTACAACTATACCAAGTCCGCCAAGTGCGCCAACTCTGGTCACCCCCACAGATGGTGCACAAAACATTGCCACAGACGTGACTCTCTCATGGAACCCTTCAGTAACGGCGGACTCATATAGTTTGCAGGTTAGTACTGACTCAACGTTTGCCAGTACGACGATTGACCAAAGTAATATTTCCTCCACTTCTTATGATGCGAACGGGCTGTCAAACAACATCACGTATTACTGGCGAGTAAATGGAACAAATGCAGGAGGAACGAGCGACTGGTCGAGCGTCTGGAGCTTTACGACTATGCCCGTCCCTCCTGCAGTACCAATGCTCTCGAGTCCGGAGAATGGTGCAATTGATGTTCCCGTGAACACCTCGGTCCTCTGGAATCCCTCCGACGGTGCATCGACCTATCGGGTGCAAATCTCAACTGATTCTACTTTTACATCGGTGACCATCGATCAAAGCGATCTGTCCGAACAATCATACAGTACAAGCGGGCTGAGCAACAGCACCAGGTATTTTTGGCGTGTCAATGCAACAAATGGAGGAGGGACGAGCGATTGGTCACAAGTTTGGAACTTTACAACGATTCCTCTTCCCCCACCAGTCCCGACACTGGTAAGCCCGGCAAACGGAGCGACAAACCTGGACACAGCCGTAACGTTGCAGTGGAATGTGGCCGCAGGCGCTACACTCTATCACCTGCAGGTTTCATCGAATTCAGGCTTCTCGTCCCTCGTCCTGGATGATTCAAGCATCACACAAACAAGTCGGACAGTACAACTTTTCCACAATACGACCTACTACTGGCGCGTACGGGCAAAGAATTCGGGCGGCTCAAGCGCGTTTTCAGCCTCATGGAACTTCACAACAAAAGCGGTAAACGCTCCAACGGTCACCACAAACCCCGCCACTGAAATCGCTTCTTCCTCTGCGATTCTCAACGGTGTCGTCAATCCCAACGGTCTTTTAACTACTGTGAAATTCAACTGGGGAACAACGCCGGCCGTCCCTAACTCCGCGAATGCTGAGCAGGGAGAAAATGGCCAAATCGGGAATGGAACTGAACCTGTCGCTGTGACCAAGCACCTGAACGGGATTGTGGCAAATACCAGGTACTACTTTACGGTAACAGGTTTCAACAGCGCGGGAACGACGACAGGCAGCCTCTTAACATTTGTGACACAATTTGGAAGCATTGTTCCAACATTGGCCTTGCCCCAAAATAATTCGATCAATCAGGCCATCACACTGACACTGACCTGGAATGCATTGCCAAACGCAATTTCGTATCGACTTCAGGTTTCCAATGACCCTGCATTCAGCTCTTTCGTGGTTGATGACTCGACTGTTGCCGACACTTCCGGGCAAGTTGGTCCGCTCCAAAACGAAACCACATATTACTGGCGAGTGAACGCCAAAAACAGCTCCAGCACCAGCGGATGGTCGCAAACGTGGAATTTCACGACGGTTCCAGCCGTCCCCGCGCCACCAACGCTGGTCTCTCCAGTAGACGGAGCTTTAGATGTTTCGACAAATCCAGCGTTGAGCTGGAATACCGTTACGGGCGCAGACTCTTATCGCATACAGCTTTCAACGGATTCATTGTTTTCGTCGACAACATTTGATCAAAGCGGAGTGACTGCGACAACGTTCAATGCAAGCAGCCTTAGCCTCTCAACAATTTATTTCTGGCGCGTGAACGCCATGAATGCAGGAGGTTCGGGCGACTGGTCAGCAGTATGGAGTTTCACGACGGTTCCGCCTCCGCCTGACATGCCGACTCTTTTCTCCCCGGGAAACGGAACAAATGAACTTCCCACAACGCTCACATTGACCTGGAATGCTGCTTCCGGGGCCGAATCATACAGACTGCAGGTTGCCACCTCTACAAATTTCACAAACCTTGTCGTGGACCAAAGCGGTATTCAGTCAACTTCTCGTGAGGTCAGCGGGCTTGCAAATAACAAAACTCATTATTGGCGCGTAAACGCGTCAAATGCTGGAGGAACGAGCGACTGGTCCCCGGTCTGGAGTTTTACGACCTTTGACCCGCCTCCATCTGCTCCTACCTTGGTAAGTCCGGATGATGGAGCAACCGACCAGCCAATGACACTAACGCTTTCCTGGTCATCGGCGGAATCAAACGGCACATACCGTCTTCAGGTTTCGACAAGTTCTCTCTTCACGACACTTTTGGTTGACGACTCAACACTGACGAACACATTTCGAGAAATAACGGGACTTTCTCAAAACACGACGTACTATTGGCGTGTCCGCGTTACAACGAGTGGCGGAACCAGTAATTGGTCCTCGGTCCGGAACTTTACTACCGTGCCACCTCCCCCTTCCGCTCCGCTTCTCCTCTCGCCCGCAAGTGGAAGCACAGGCATCTCAACCAACCCAACGTTAAGCTGGAACGCTTCATCCGGCGCCTCTGCATATCGTGTGCAGCTTTCCGAAGACTTGACATTTTCTACGTGGATCGTGGACGATTCAGCCATCACCGATTGGAGGGTCAATGCATCGAATTCGGGCGGTATCAGTCCGTGGTCGGAAGTATGGAATTTTGTAACGATTCCGGAATCCCCTCCACCGCCGATACTGGTCAGTCCGACAGATGCGGCTCAGAACATCTCAACGTCACCGACACTGAGCTGGAATCCATCCGAAGGAGCTGTCACTTATCATTTGCAGATTTCATCGAATTCAGCGTTTTCTGTAATCATTATCGAGCAAAACGACCTGGCAACGACGTCGTTTTCCGCCAATGGTCTTACCAACGGGACGGCCTATTATTGGCGTGTGAGTGCAGCAAATGCCGGCGGAACTGGCGATTGGTCGGCCGTATGGACGTTCTCTACAATTCCCTTGGCGCCTGATATTCCATCGCCGACATCACCGCCCTCCGGCGCAACAGATCAACCCATAACACTGGACCTGAGTTGGACGTCATCGGCGAGGGCAAGCAGCTACAGACTTCAGGTCTCGGGCAATGCCGACTTCACTTCCGTCGTTGTGGACGACTCCACGATTACGCAAACATCACAACAGGTTGGGCCTCTTTCCTACACCACGACATATTATTGGCGGGTTCTCGCATCTAATGCGGGCGGAACCAGTGCCTGGTCTAACGCATCGAATTTCACAACGACATCGCCTGAAACTCCTCCGGGGCCGGTATTGTCGTCGCCTCCGAGCGGATCTTTGAACCTACCGACGACCCTCACGCTGATCTGGAATTCTTCCGTTGGCGCGATCAGTTATCACCTTCAGGTTTCATCAGACCCTGCGTTTGGCGCATTGACGTTCGACGACTCTACGATCACAAATACCTCACAAGAGGTCCGATCTCTGGCAAACGCAACGACGTATTACTGGCGCGCGCGTTCAAAGCAAATTGCCGTCACCAGCAACTGGTCGAGCGTATGGAATTTCACAACGGTTCCTGACATCCCCCCAACACCAACGCTCATCTCCCCGGCCAATAATGCTATCAATGTATCGACGAGCCCGACATTCTCATGGAATGTTTCAACGGGAGCGATCTCATACCGATTGCAGGTGTCGCCAAGTCCAACGTTCTCTCCGACAATGATCGACCAGAGCGGCATTACGTCAACGTCTTTTCCCGCCAACAGTTTCAACCGGGATCAAACGTATTATTGGCGCGTCAGCGCAACGAACGCGGGCGGCACAAGCGATTGGTCGAGTGTTTGGAGTTTCACCACGATACCAGATACTCCGGCTACTCCGACACTTGCCTCGCCGATAAACGGTTCGAACGACATCTCCGTCAACCCGACCTTGTCATGGAATGCCTCAACAGGCGCAGCCTCGTATCATCTTCAGATATCTACGAATTCCAATTTCACGAGCACGGTAATTGATAAGGCGGGCATCGCAGACACTTCGGATACGATTTCCGGACTCGCTTACAGCACGCGATATTATTGGAGAATAAATGCAACAAACTCCGGAGGTACGAGCGCCTGGTCAACTGTATGGGACTTCACAACGGTGCCTGCCCCGCCTGCCACTCCATCCTTATCTTCGCCGGCGAACGGCTCACAAAATCAGCCGACAACAATTGCGCTGATGTGGAATTCATCCGCAAGGGCCAGTGCGTACAGATTGCAGGTCTCGGCCGACTCAACGTTCACGGCAATAGGCGTCGACCAGAACGATCTCGTATCAACGACGGCAACGATTACGAGTTTAGCGACGAATACCATCCACTACTGGCGCGTCCATGCCTTCAATACCGGGGGAACCAGCGCCTGGTCAAACGTCTGGAGCTTCACAACTGTTCCTTCGCCCCCGGCAGCACCCACGCTCTCGACACCGGCAAATGGAGCAACCGGTGTATCATTGAATCCCACATTAAGCTGGGCTTCTGTTGTTGGAGCCTCCCTGTATCGACTTCAACTCGCAGTGGATTCTGTTTTCACGAACATTGTTGTCAATCAAACGGACATACTCTCCACATCCTATCCGTTGGTCAACCTTTCCAGCAGGACAAAGTACTTTTGGAGAGTCAGCGCGGCTAATGCAGGGGGAAACGGTGATTGGTCAGCAACCTGGAATTTTGAAACTATTTCCGACACGCCTCCGCCGCCCACACTCTCAACTCCATCAGACGGAGCGACGAATCAACCGACGACCATAACACTCAGCTGGAGCACCTCGACCGGTGCAACGAGTTATCGTTTGCAGCTTTCCAAGAACACAAACTTCACAGGCTCGGATTTCGACGATTCCACGATAACCACAACCTCGAAACAAGTTGGATCGTTGAACGAGGGCACAGTGTATTACTGGCACGTGAACGCGAAAAATTCGGGGGGAACAAGCCCCTGGTCGCCGACCAGAAATTTCGCCACAGAAAGCAACAACCCCCAGGCAGGTCCGATACTCGTGTCACCACCGAATGGGGCACTCAATCAGCCAACGACACTCACGTTTAGCTGGAACGCCGACCCCGCCGCCGTCAGCTACTATTTACAGATTTCGACAAACTCTTCGTTTTCCTCGATTGTCTTCAGGGACTCGGCCATCTCGGGAACGTCCCACACGGTGAGCTCATTGAATAACAACACAGTTTATTATTGGAGGGTGAGTTCGCGCTACCTTCTCCTTTCGAGTGACTGGTCAAACGTCTGGAGTTTCACCACCGTTCCCTTACCGCCACCCACTCCAACTCTCGCTTCACCGTCAAACGGTGCAACAAATGTATCAACGACGCCAACACTCACGTGGGACGCCCCTTTGTCAACAAGTTGTCAGTTGCAGGTGTCCACGAACAGTTCATTCACAGCGTTAGTATTCGATGATACGACACTCACCATTGCCTCACAAAGAATCGGACCTGTGGTAACCTCAACGGCGCATTATTGGCGAGTGCGGGCCAGGAACGATGGCGGTTGGAGCGGTTTCTCAACTGCCTTTATGTTTACGACAGCGTCAGGGGGAGCCCCGATAGCTGTCACCGGCGCACCCTCGGCCATTACGCCGACATCGGCCACTCTGAACGCTTCTGTCAACCCAAATGGTTACAGCACAATCGTCAGGTTTCAGTACGGAAAATCGCTTTCTTATGGAAATACTGTGGATGCGATTCCATCGACTGTTTCAGGTACTGGCGCCGTCGATGTGAACAAAACTCTGGAAGGCCTTTCTCCTAACACAACATATCACTACAGAGTAATGGCAACAAACAGCGATGCTACCGCCTACGGCGAAGATAAAAGCTTCACGACGTCGATACCACCATATCCCACGACGTATACTGTAGGAACCACAATATACTTTCCAACCATGAGCCGCCCGGGTGAATACAAAACCACGGATTACCGGCTCGTCGGACTACCCGGTGAAAGCAACAGCCGCGTCGAATCAATGATCCAGGGAGTTCCGGAAAAAGACTGGATAATGTACTGGGATAATGGGGCTCCCACCGACAACCTCATTCCCTATAACAGCAGCAACGACATTTTCCGTTTCACGGTCGGCCGCGCGTTTTGGCTGATCAACAAAGGGCCGTTGGATATGAGCGGCAACATTCAGACTGCGCAATTGAATTCCTCGGACGAAGTTGAAATTCCGCTCCATAGCGGCTGGAATCTTATTAGCAATCCCTTCGACCGCCCCGTGCTGTGGTCAAAGCTTCAAAATCTCAACGGCACGAGTGAGCAAATCTGGTCATTTTCGGGCAGCTATGACAGCTCGGCGACTTTGGCACCGTATGTTGGATACTATTTCTTCAACAAAGAGAGTCTCCCGTTTCTGCGAATCCCCTACAGCGACCAATTTCCTAATGATACAGTCTCCTCGTCGTCGCCTGAGCCGTTGTGGAAGATTCAAATCGCCGCTTCCTCAGGAGAGATTGTGGACAAATCATCATGGATTGGAACATCGCCCGGTGCTTCGGTGGACCGAGATGATCTCGATTACCATAAGCCTCGCGGTTTTGGTGGAACTCCGGCGGTTTATTTTGACAGGCCCGAGTGGGACGAACATTACACTTCGTTCGGGGCAGATTTTCGTCCGCCCGTTCAACGCATCGAACGCTGGAGTTTCAATGTGGAATCGGCGAAAGGCGCCAGAGTGGATTTGACGTTCAAAGGAATAAGCACCCTCCCGGCGCATTTGCACACATACCTTTTGGATGAAAAAAGAGCGCGAGCAGTAAACCTGAGGTCGGATTCAGTATACTCGTACACGTCGGTTTCGGAGGTTTCACAATTTGTGGTCACGGTCGGAACACAGGATGCGGTCGACGAACTGCTTCAATCCTTCAACGTTCCACGTCGATTCGTTCTTGGCAATAATTTTCCGAATCCTTTCAACCCGTCTACACTCATTTCATTTGATATTCCGACGGGTTCAGAGATTGACCTGAAGGTTTTCAACATGATTGGCCAGGAAGTCAGGACCCTGTATGCCGGGACTGCAGAGCCGGGACGCCATTGGGTCTTGTGGGACGGAAAGGACAACCTCGGAATGCAAGTTCCTAGCGGTGTGTACCTGTACCGTCTGGCGACAAACGTCGGTTTTTCTGAAACGCGTAAAATGATTCTCTTGAAATAATAATGACAACGCAAGTCCGTCTATGCTGCCTCCTGAAGACGGTTTTGCATGCAAAGTCCCCTCTCCGGCCTGCGGGAGAGGGGCTTTGCAAAATGTGAAGGAGTAAACCAAGCATGAAAAATCGGATTGTTCAATTACTTTCGTCAAAACACATTTGGCGAATGTTGACTGCGCTGATTCCCCTTCTCTCCTTTAGAGCCTTGGGGAACGACACTGTGTTCGTCTCAAACGTACGGTTCGAAGTCAAGGACAATCGCGTTGCCATCTTGTATGACCTCCATTACCATAAAGACAAAGCAGCGGAGCTCAAGAAAATGCTTGCCTCGCTCAACATGCAAGACAAGAAATTCGAAAATAATCCTGGCCAGCGGCCTTCTTCCCCCGCAGTCGATCAGGAGCACAATGAGGCCGAAGACGCGAGTCAGCAGGAGTTCAAGATCTCCCTCGCACTCCGTAGGGACAGCGATGAACTTTTCCGCTATGTGCCGCGAAGGGTCAGCGGTGACATCGGCACCGTGCGCGGCGCAGGAAAGAACAAAAAGATCCTCTGGGACATGGGGAAAGAATTTCAGGAGGGGCTGAACGGCAGTGATTTTTACTTTGAAGTGCGGTCCGCGCTCATTGTCCAGGAGGATATGACGATGTGGTGGGTGGGCGGCGCCGCAATTCTCGGCGCTGGCCTCACAACCCTGGTACTGCTCTCCGGGAACGGGAATGCAACAATTGACCCGGGAGGTTTTCCTCTTCCTCCTGGAAGGCCGCGTTAACTATGCACGAATGAGAGAAATGAAAACAGGCTCCATAGACACAAAATTGTATCGCCTACCCGAAGGGGTTCAGGTAACCGGTGAGATGAACGAGGTGTACGCAAGTGTGCTGACTTACGATGCTCTTCATTTTGTGGCTACCCTTCAGCGGGAATTCGCTCATCAGCGGAAAACCATGCTCGAAAAACGCGTAGAGCGGCAAAGTGAAATCAACCTCGGTGTCATGCCGAATTTCCTTCCTGCGACGACACACATTCGACAATCCTATTGGAGGGTTGCGCCCACACCGCAGGATTTGCTCGACAGGAGAGTTGAAATCACCGGGCCGACA
>JACPSI010000010.1 GCA_016193365.1 Ignavibacteriales bacterium | reverse complement strand
CGCTCTTGAGCGAGAGCGTGTCGGGTTTTGTCAATCGCTGACTGCTATCCCGTTTTTCAAACGCCCAGAGAACGTCGATTGGATTTCCTTCCCACCGGGCGACTTCCGCGCCGAAACGGAGGCTATCAACACGCAAAATGCCTTCTTTTGCAACCGCCACATACGCATCTCCCTGCAACAGCTCGATACCGAAGGCTGCAGCGAGGCCTAATCCCGCACCGATGGCAAGCTGCGGATTCCGTAACAGCCTTCCAACGGCTGTGGAAAAATCCTTATCCGAGCCCGACATTCCTGTTTCAACAAGTCGTTTCGTGCTGTCCATGCTTGCCTTTTTCGAGGAATCAACAACTGCGACGGTGTCGATCTTCAAAGCGTAGAGGAGTTTTCGATAATTCCGTCTTGCATCTTCAATGGATTGTCTGATCGTCTCGGCCGTATCGAACGTGGACAACGTACGATACAACCGTTCCATTTTCGCAGAGGAGGAATCCGATATCCGGAAATAGAGACGGCCAAATCCCTCATTGCGAAACGGAGCATCGAATGCACTCAGGCTGTCTGGATTGAAGAGGATTGCGATTTCGTCTATCCGGTGAAGTCGAAAATCTGTGTTTGCCCTGATAACAACCCACGTTCCGTCCTGACGTTGAAGCTCAAGCTGATTGTAATGCTGTATGCTCCGGACAAAAGCCCACCTGTTGATGTACCCGTCAAAACCGATAAACCCAACGACAGAGAGAACAAGAACCGTCGCTAAAATTTTCAGCCAGTTCTTTTTCTTTGGCTGAGGTTGCTCGGTTTTTTGCTCTTCTTTTGTTTCCGCATTCATTTGCTAACCCCCACAATTGCGAGCACGGCGAGCAGTGCGCGTTGCGGGCCGAGATAACTCGTTTTCGTATAAAAAATCTCATCAAGCGAATGAGCGCCCTCCCCATATCCTCCGCCGGGAATGGTTATCGCCGGGATGCCGAGGCTGATGGGCACATTAGAGTCTGTGCTTCCGGACCGGGATTCTGAAGTTATACCGAGGAGGGAATCTGCAGAAAGAACTGCCTTCAGCATGGGGTTGTCCTGTCCCAAACTCCCCGTTGGCCGCCGACCAATGAGCTCAACATCCGCCGTGAGTTTGCGTCTGCTTGACCAGAATTCGTTTTCTTCGTTGAGCCCCTGCTGAACAGCGGCCTGAAACATTGAATCCAGTTTTGCCAGCTCCACGGGGCTTTCCGAGCGTATATCCATTTCAAACCGGGCGGTGTGTGCGATGGAGTTCACGGACGTCCCGCCTTCAATGCGTCCGACGTTAAATGTGGTCTTAGGTTGCGTCGGAACCTTCAGGCGCGAAATCTTTTCAATCGCGCGGCCGAGTGCATGGATAGGATTTGTCAATCCAAAGGCGCCGTAACTGTGTCCGCCCGGGCCTTTGAAGGTGACACGATACCGGTTGCTTCCGACGGCACGGTCTGTATAATTATTGTCCGAACCGTCGATCGAGACAAAATGCGTGACCCTATCTTTCAACTCGAGGTCGAACAAATGGCGGACGCCGCGTAAATCGCCAAGTCCTTCTTCACCAACGGTTGCCACAAAAATAAGCGTGCCCTCAGTCCTGATTTTTGCCTCATTGAGCGCGCGCGTAACGGCAAGCATTGCCGCGAGGCCGCGGCTGTCGTCGCCAATGCCCGGAGCCTTCAACGTCGAATCGGTGCGGATCACCCTGACATCGGTTCCCTGCGGAAAAACGGTATCGAGATGCGCTGAAAGCACGATTGTTGGTTTTTGTGACGCACCAGGTCTTTCTCCGATGACATTGCCAACCTTATCAATGCGAACGTTCTTGAGGCCAAGTTCAAGAAATCGCTTTTTGAAATATGCCGCGCGCTTTTCTTCATTGAAAGGCGGAGCCGAGATTTCGCAAATCTTCACCTGCTCGTCGAGCGTTTGCAGTTCGGTTGATTTGATAAAATCCAACGCCCTTTGAATTTCACGGGGTTGACCAGGAGATTTCGTCGACAGCAAACATCCGGAGAAGAAAAGAAAAACCAGGAGTTTATTCATCTTGTTTGCCATGTTGCTGTGTAGGGGCAGGACCTGTCCTGCCCCTACACTCGATAAATCATTTAAAATCATTTTTGTATGTTTTTCCATCCTTCATCACAAATGCCACACGCTCAAGAGCGCTGATATCTTTCAGCGGATCTTCTTTTAGAGCAATGATATCAGCGAACGCCCCCGGAGAAATCTCGCCAAGCTGGCCTTTCATGTCAAGAAGTTCTGCTGCCACCGTCGTTGCCGATTTTATCGCCTGCATCGGCGTCATCCCCCATTTCACCATATAGGAGAATTCTTTTGCCTGGTTTTCCGTCCATGCAAACCCGCCGACATCGGTGCCAAACGCTATTTTCACTCCGGCCTTAAGAGCCTTATTGAATCGTTCTGGCAATTCTTCCAGCATCATTTTGAAGGCGGGGCTTCCTTCCCGCGCGCGGCCTTCGGCAACCCAGACCTCGACATAAATTGTAGGACACCAATAGATCCCTTTTCGCGCCATGACTTTGATGCATTCGTCGTCCATTCCCGAGCCGTGCTCAATCGACATGGCGCCTGCCTCAATTGCATAGAGAATCCCGTCGCGCGTCACCGCGTGCGCTGAGAGTTTTTTCCTCAGCATCCGGGTTTGCTCGCCGATGGCTGTGATTTCTTCTTTTGAAAAATTCGGGATGCTGTGCCAGGTTCCGTCGGGAGTTTTGTAGTAGCTCCCGTCTGCATAGATCTTGATCCAATCCGCTCCGTGCGAAACTTGTTCACGGACTGCCCGTCGCGCCTCATCAGCTCCCGTAATTTCCTGAACCCCTTTCGGCATTCTGAGCTCCCACGAATACGCAGAATTGCTCAGCCCATAGCGTCCAGTCGTGCTGATCGCTCGTGTTGCTACGAACATCCGCGGCCCTTCAATCACACCGTTGCTGATTGCTTTCTTTAAGTCGACATCGGCATACATGGCGCCTTCAGTTTCAAGGTCTCGGATGGTCGTGAAGCCGTTCAACAGCGCAGTTTTGCAGGATTTTGCAGCGCGTATCGTACGATACGGCGTCGATTCCTTGAGAAGCTGCTTGTCGTAATCTTCGGAAGTGATATCGCCTTGCAGCAGAACGTGTGTGTGCGCGTCGATGAGGCCGGGTAACACTGTTGCACCCGAAAGGTCGACGACAGTGACACCCGGAGGAATGCGCACATTGCTGCCGACTTCTTTGAGCCTGTTTCCCTCCACGAGAATTATGACGTTCTCAACAACTCTGTCAGATTTGCCGTCGATAAGGCGGCCGCACTTTATGGCTATATGCGAGGGTTGAGCAAAGCCAAAGGAGAACAAGCCTACAAAGAGCAAAAGGGATTTCATCATGTCACCAATTGAGCAGGGAGTATGAGTTGTGGGTCAGAGAATATCTCGATAGAACAACAAACAATCAAGAAAGAGATAAGTTGAAGGTTTCTAGCGTGCAAGACCCTGTCGTAGCGCTTCGTTCAGCACAAGTTGATTCTCAAGCCCAACACTGCCACTAATGACAGGTTCCGTATTCTTCAAGATACATTCAGAAAAAAGCGTCACTTCCTCGGTGTACAAATTAGGGACAACAATGCGTTCGACAGTCTGATTTCCTTCTTCGTTGTTGCTCAATTGAATGCGCGTCAGTCGAATTGTCAGACTGCTACGTGTAAAATCGGTGGCAGAGAGGAGTCCTTTTGTGCCAACAACCTCAATGAAAGACCTTCGTATCGGCGAATCATAGGAGCAGAATATCGAACCGAGAGTTCCATTGGAGAACTTGAGCAAAACTGTTGCTGTTGACTCAGTTCGCGTTTGTGTTGGCGGTGGTGTCAGGAGGCTTTTGACCGAAACAACGTCAGCGTCCAGAATAAAACGCGTCGTATCGAGGCAGTGCACGCCGATATCAAACAACGGACCGCCTCCTGCAAGCTTTTGATCCAGCACCCATGCGCGCTGAGAAATTCGTGCATTGTAGATAAATTCAGTTTTAACGGCTGTAACATCACCAATTGTTCCTGAACGGATGATTTCCTTCATTCGGGCAATCAACGGCGAAAGCCTCACCATATGGCCTACCATCAATTTTACGCTGTTCTTTTCGCAGGCAGAAATCATCTCTTCCGCCTCCCGGACATTCATCGCCATCGGTTTTTCCACGAGAACATGTTTACCAGCGCGTGCCGCCGCGATAGTTTCTTTGCAGTGAGTAGAGTTTGCCGACACGATGAACACCGCGTCGACGTCCGGGCAAGAGACGAGTTGCTCCACGGAGTCAAAAGCGAGAGGAATCTCGTACTGTGCAGCTTTTTGCTTTGCCGCATCGAGAGATCGTTTCTGAATTGCCGTGAGCTCGGAGTTTGACGACTGGCGGATTGCGGGGGCTATCGCGCGTTCGGCGAAAGCACCAAACCCGATAATACCGTATCGAATCTTTTGCATGCGAATGTAAAAAGATAAGCGAATTCGGGAAAGAAACAACCCGCTCCGGCACTTTTGCTTTTTGTCAGAACCTTCGTATCTTCAAGCCGATCTTTCCAGCAGATAAACCATGGCCAAGCTTTTTTCGCGGATCAAGTCGAAGATTATAGAAATCGCGCTGCCCGCTCTTCCGTCGAGGAGGCTTGCGCCCGCAAAGACCAAACTTGGTCGATGGCTTCTCCAGGGAGGCCGTATTGACGAAGAGAGGGCCCGTCACGTGACGCATCCCTGGTATCGTGTGTTGTGGCTTACCGGTGTTGATTATTTTTCCACCCTGGGGTATCAACCCGGCATCGCGTTGATTGCCGCGGGTGCCCTGTCGCCGGTCGCCACGGGAGTTCTTGTTCTGGTCACACTCCTTGGGGCACTTCCGGTCTACGCGCAGGTCGCTTATCGTTCTTTTGCGGGACAGGGTTCCATCGCCATGCTGGAAAACCTTCTTAGCGGATGGACAAGCAAGATTTTTGTCCTCGTCCTGATAGGTTTTGCAGCGACGGATTTCGTTATCACGATGACACTCTCGGCCGCAGATGCTGCACAGCATGCCATCGAGAATCCTCTCTTGCATCCTTATGTCGGTGAGGCACGGATGAGTCTCACGATCGCAATGCTTGGGATTCTCGGAGTCGTTTTTCTGCGGGGGTTCAGCGAAGCAATAGGGCTTGCGGTCGTCGTGGCAATACCCTACTTGGTGCTTAATCTTATCGCACTCGGCGCTGGAGTAGTCGAAATTGTGGAGAAACCTGAGCTGGTTGAGCAGTGGAACTTTGAACTTTCTCTGCACGGAGATTGGACGGCACTCATTCTTGTCTCGGCGATAGTGTTTCCCAAACTTGCGCTTGGAATGAGCGGGTTTGAAACCGGCGTGTCGGTGATGCCTCTGGTCGCCGGAGAGCAGAAGGACAAAAACGAGGACATACCGCGGGGAAGAATCAAAGCGACAAGAAAGCTCCTTGCAAGCGCGGCAATCATCATGGCGTTTATGCTCCTGCTCTCCAGCTTTGTAACGACGCTCCTCATCCCTGAGGATGCTTATCGGGTTGGAGGGCCCGCGAGCGGCAGAGCGATTGCCTATCTTGCTCACAAAATGCTGGGCGATGTTTTTGGAACCATCTACGACGTGTCGACAATCGCCATTCTGTGGTTTGCGGGTGCTTCCGCCATGGCGGGCCTCCTCAACCTTATTCCGCGATACCTGCCAAGATATGGAATGGCGCCGAGGTGGGTTGCATTTCGTCGCCCGCTGGTAACCGTCTTGTTCGTCATAACTGTGGTTGTCACCTGGGCGTTTGAGGCGAGTGTGGAAGCCCAGGGCGGAGCCTACGCCACCGGTGTCCTTGTGCTCATGTTGTCGGCGTCCGTTGCGGTGGCGCTGGCGATGTGGCGGGAGTTTCGATCGGCGAACCCATTATTAATACCCAAACTGATCCTCAGCGGGTTCTTCTGGTTCGTCAGTGTTGTTTTTCTCTTCACGTTGATTGATAATATCATTGAACGGCCGGACGGCGTGATCATCGCAACGATCTTCATCGTCGCAACTGTTTCGGCGAGTGCTTTAAGCCGTTACAGGCGCGCGACGGAGCTGCGGGTCTCTGAAGTCACATTCGTCGACGAACAATCTGCGGAGTTATGGAAATCCATTGTGGGAAGAAAAGTCCATCTCGTTCCGTTGAGCACGGGAAGGACGGATTCACGACCGCGTAAAGCAAGAGAACTCCGGGAGGACTACAAGGTCAGGGGCCCGTTTGCGTTTATTCATGTTCATCTCATGGACAACAGGAGCGAATTTCTGGCGCCTTTGCGCGTTCGCGTCTTCGGGGAGGATAGCCATTACGTGATTGAAGTCTGGGGAGCGGTCGCCATTGCCAACACCATTGCGTATATTAGCGAGCTCATCGACCCCAAAAGCATTTTCCTGGAACTCACACGGGAGAATCTCATGACACAATCATTTCGGTATTTGTTTTGGGGAGAGGGCGAGGTCGGTCTGACCGTTTACACGATTCTGATTCGCTACTGGGAATGGGTCGGCGGGGACGTGATCCGGCCCCGGATTTATCTCAAGAGTGAATAGACTTCGATCATGGACATAGCACCCGTCATCATCTTCGTCGGCATGCTGGTGTTTCTGGCTCATCTCTTTGTTGCATTGTTTGAAAGGACCAGAGTGCCCGACGTCCTCTATCTCATCGTCATCGGGCTCGTGTTAGGTCCGCTGTTGGAATTCATTCAGCCGGAAGATTTTGGTAAAGTCGGCCGGGTCTTTACGACGATTGCGCTTGTCGTCATACTTTTTGAGGGCGGGTTGGAGCTGAGCATCGACATGTTGAAGAAAACCTGGCGCAGCTCCGTGCTTATTACGGTGCTGAGCTATGTCATTTCGTTTGGTGTGTTGGCCGTTGCTACTTATTACGTGACCCCGCTTTCGCTTGCAGGATCCTTGTTTACGAGCGCCGTCCTGGCGGGACCTGCTCCATCTGTTGTCATACCGTTGGTGCGTCACTTACAGTTAAAGGAGAGTTCAAAAACGACCATGATGGTGGAAGCACCCCTTGGTGAAGCGATCTGCATCGTGATTGCACTTGCCGTTCTCGAATCGTACAAGTTCGCAGACGTTTCGGTGGGAAAAGTTGCGGGGGCACTTGTTTCATCGTTCGTTTTCGCCGTCGTCATTGGAGCGGCCGGCGGTTTTTTCTGGTCTCTCCTCCTGGACCGAATGCGAGACCTCCGTCATGCAATTTTTACGACGCCGTCGTTCTTGTTCATTTTGTTTGGGCTCGCCGAGTTTCTCCATTACAGCGGTCCTGTCACCGCGCTCGCATTTGGAATAACTTTGGGCAACGCTGGCTTCATGCCAATCCCTGCGTTTTTGTCCAGGACAAAACTCACGCCAATGGTTCACAATGAAACAGAGAGGCTTTTCTTTGGGGAAATCGTGTTTCTTCTGAAGACCTTTTTCTTTGTGTACCTCGGTCTCTCCATCAGGCTCACGGATTTTTGGCCTTTAGGAATTGGAGTCGCCTTGTCGCTTCTGCTCCTGGCTTCCCGCTTCGTTGCCGTTCGATTATCATTCAGCGGGGACCTCGAAAAAGGGGATATGTTGATGATGTCTTTCCTTATTCCCAAGGGTACGGCAGCGGCAGTTCTCGCATCGATACCTCTTCAGTCCGGAATTGCGGGAGGCGAGTTGATTCAAAATATTGTTTACAGCGTCGTCGTCATCAGCATCATCCTTACTTCTCTCTTGATTTTCCTTTTGGAAAGAACTTCATTGATAACGGCTGCCGGCGCGACACCTGTCGGCCCGGCTCGCTCAGAATAGTTCCAATCTTTTCCGGTCGAACCTCACGCTCACAAGCATGATCGGATTCGATTACCTGCTTCTTATAGGCTCGGCACTCATCATAGCGAGCATCGCGATTGCCAAACTCTCGGACAATCTCGGCGTTCCGGCATTATTGCTGTTTTTGGCCGTCGGGATGTTTGCCGGGTCTGAAGGGCCTGGCGGCATTTTTTTTGAGAATTACTCCCTCTCCCGATCCATCGGCATCGTGGCGCTCGTGTTTATCCTTTTTGCCGGCGGTCTCGATACGAAGTGGCCCGTCATCCGCCCCGTGCTGTGGCAGGCGACGAGCCTCGCGACTCTTGGCGTTATGCTCACGGCTGTCGTTGTCGGCATCTTTTCCCATTTCGCACTCGGCCTTACTCTCATCGAAGGGTTACTTCTCGGCGCTGTGGTTTCTTCAACGGATGCCGCAGCGGTATTTTCAATTCTGCAATCCAGAAACATCAGCCTGAAGGGTAAGTTAAAACCGCTTCTTGAAGCGGAGTCCGGGAGCAACGACCCGATGGCGATTTTTCTTACGGTGGGACTG
>JACPSI010000009.1 GCA_016193365.1 Ignavibacteriales bacterium | reverse complement strand
CGTGCAGGTTCCGGTCAATTGTTCGATGAAGCTTAACATCGTTAATGGCGGCGAAATCGTTGTTGAGGGCGTCAACGGTGACCTCGACGTCAACAACACGAATAATTCGGTGAAATTGTTGAAGATCTCCGGCTCTGTTGTCGCTCATGCGCTCAACGGGAACCTCGTCGTCACGATGGCGAAGGTTACTCCGGACAAGGCCATGTCGTTCAGCTCCCTGAACGGCGAAGTAGATGTGACGCTTCCTGCAGACACTAAAGCGAATGTATCTCTCAAGACGGACATGGGAGGAGAAATCTACAGCGATTTCGACATTGTGCTTGATCGTTCGAAGCCAAAAGTTGAAGAATCCCGCGACAAAAAAGGTCGATACAAAGTTGTTGTCGATAAATCGATGCGCGGAACCATCAACGGTGGAGGGCCGGAATTCACATTCAAAAATTTTCAGGGCGATATTTACATCAGAAAAGGCAAATAGGCAAACGAACTCCGCAACATCCGCAATTCTGTAGGGACACGGCATGCCGGGTCCCTACAGAATAAACATCCTTCCAGGAAACGACTCGCCCCTGGTTGTTTTTCCCGGCCTCATTGCAACATTCCCTGCAAAATTCCGTTTAACAAAAGGAAGTTTTTCTTGCCGCCCAAACAGTCAATCTAACGTCGGTGACAATTTATCAGGGAAAATGCCTGCAATTTTGCTTACGTTCATTCCAACGTTAGGCAAGCGTCCGGCATCAAAGGTAGAACGAAATCCTGGAGGCCCTTTATGAAACGCCTGTTCGCTCCACTCATTGCCCTCGCTGTCTTCATTCCTGCCCTTGCTCAAGACCGTACGCAGCCTGTGTTTGTTTCCACTCAGTGGCTCGCCGATCATCTCAAGGATCCCAACCTGGTCGTCTTGCACATCGCCTTCAATAGACGGGAATATTTGGTTGGACACATTCCGGGCGCACGTTTCCTTTGGTACAATTGGCTGGCAGTTTCAACTCCGGACGCTTCAACAGAGATGCCTCCGATTGAGCAAGCGGATACGCTGTTGGAGAGTTTTGGGATCACAGAGAAATCCACCATTGTGTTATGTTTTGGAGGAAACAACGTTTCCACGACAACGAGGATGTTCCTTGCGCTGAATTATTTTGGCTTTGGAAACCAGACGTCAGTATTGGACGGTGGGTTTGAGGTATGGAAAAAAGAAAACCGTCCGGTGTCCACAGAAGCGCCCGCAATACAAAGAACGTCGCTGACGTTGAAGCCCAATCAATCGGCGATCACCGACGCAGACTGGGTAAAGGCAAGTATCGGGAACCAGAAGGTCGCGATTGTCGATACAAGGACCAGGACATTCTATGACGGAAACGGCGGCGGCATCGTCCGTCAAGGACACATCAAAAGTGCTATAAATATTCCGTTCAATTCCGTATTGGATACTGCCGCCAAATTGTTCACTGCTGAGAGACTTCAGCAGATTTTCGATTCTGTTGGAGTCAAAAAAGGAATGAAGGTCGTGAGCTATTGTCATGTCGGGCAGCAAGCGACGGTTATCTACTCTGTTGCAAAATTGCTGGGCTACGAAGCGACGGTGTATGACGGATCCTTCGAGGACTGGAACGTTCGCGGTGACGAATATCCGGTCGAAAAGCCGGCGCCTCCTGAGGAGGAACATTCCGCAGAACTATCTGGAAAAAAATATGTCTGTCCGCCGTGCGGCGGCGCTTGTGACAGACAGGAATATTCGAAGCCGGGCTCGTGCCCCGCATGCACCATGACACTCATCGAAAAGAAGTCATGAGCGGGACTACAAAGCCGTACATGAATCCGTACTTCGCCGGGATTGGCCTGGGCCTGGTGCTCCTTGGGTCGTATGTGATCATGGGAAGAGGGTTGGGAGCGAGCGGCGCATTCACTTCAGTCGTTGCTGTCGGTGTGCAATCACTGGCTCCTGCACACGCACAATCAAGTGAGTTCTACAAAGAGTATCTTCCCGCGAACAGCAACCCGCTTAAGGATTGGCTTGTGTTCGAGGTGGCGGGCGTCATTGTTGGCGGATTGATTTCGGGTTCGCTTGCCGGGAGAATGAAGCGGGTCGTTGACAGGGGGCCGAACGCAACGCCGAACATGAGGTTCACGTATGCATTTTTCGGAGGGGCGCTCATGGGATTCGGTTCCAAGCTCGCGCGGGGATGTACGAGCGGCCAGGCTCTCACGGGCGGCGCGGTGCTCAGTGTCGGCAGCTGGACGTTTATGATCGCTGTTTTTGCCGGAGCGTATGCGGTCGCGTATTTTGTGCGGAGACAGTGGACATGACGGCACCATTCTATCGTTACGGCCTTTTTGGCGACGACACGAGCCTTGTGTTCGCGTTTGTGATAGGCTTAGGCTTCGGGTTCTTCCTTGAGCGGGCGGGGTTTGGCAGCGCGACCAAACTCGCCTCCCAGTTTTACGGCCGCGACCTTACCGTGTTCAAAGTAATGTTCACGGCAATCGTGACGGCGATGCTTGGTTTGTTCTGGCTGGGATGGCTCGGCGTGCTTGACCTGTCGCGTGTGCTCGTGCTTCCCACGTATTTTACTCCCCAGTTGATCGGCGGCTTGATTTTCGGCGTCGGTTTTGTCTCCGGCGGATATTGCCCCGGCACGTGTGCCGTTGCAGCAGTGACAGGAAAAATGGACGGGTGGGTTCATCTTGCCGGTATGCTGGCGGGCATTTTCATTTTCGGCGAGTTGTTTCCGTTGCTCGCGAACTTCTATTCGTCCGACCCGATGGGTGCCGCGACTCTGGATCAAGTGCTTCATGTGCCCTACGGTGTAACGGTTTTCCTTGTTGTAGTGCTGGCGCTTGCCGGATTTCTCGCCGCAGAAAGAATAGAAAAAAAGCTGCAGGCAGTCCATTAAAAAACCGTTGTGAGCACTTCCTACCGCCTTCTTGTCATTGCCGCGTTGCTGCTGGGCTCGCTCGCCATGGTCGTGCGGAACCCAAAAGAGCCTCATCGCGTCATCCTGGATGTAAAGGAGTTCGCACGGATCATTGAGAGAGAAGATGATCATGTGACTGCCGAGGGACTCGCGGATATTTTGATGGAGGGAAGGGAGCGATTGCTCGTTGTGGACGTGCGGGATTCTGCTTCGTTTGCTTTTTATCACATCCCTACAGCTGTTCGGTATGACATGTCCAAACTCGTTGAGGCCAGCTTGCCGACGGACGACAGTGTTGTCGTGTATTCCGATGGCGGAATTCATGCCGCTCAGGCGTGGATGCTTCTTGCAGCGCAAGGACATCGCAAGGTGTTTACGCTGCGGGGAGGATTGAACGAGTGGAAAGACAGAATTCTTTTTCCTGTCGTTTCCGCCGGATTGGGAAAGGAAGAAGAACGGCGGATTGAGAAGCGGGCGCTTTTTTTTGGCGGCGGGCTTAACAAGTCGAAGCCTGGCTCAAAACCATCGGCTCCCCGGAAGCCTTCCACAACGCCCGTTCCGAAAATAATGAAAGAGCTGGAAAGACAGAGAGAAGTTTGCTGATGTCCCGTTTATTTCGACTTCGCCAGGATTTCGTCTTTCACTTTACTCTTAACCTCTGCAAAAACGGGGAGGTTTTGCAAAATGACTGTGAGAAGAACGGGAATGGTTGTCATTAAGGGTATCGGAGGTCAGGCTTTATAGTGTCGCAGAAAGGTGAAGATTCACGATCTGTTACCGCATTTCGTTTCTTATATTAAGGGGTATTCGAGGGATGAAATACGATCCAGAAATACATCATCGCTCCTCAATTCGACTGCACGGATACGATTATTCGCAGGCGGGGGCGTACTTTGTCACGATTTGCACGTTTGAACGGGAATGTCTGTTCGGGGAGATTGTGCGCGGGGAGATGTTGTTGAATGGAATTGGACAAATCGTTCAAGATGAATGGATAAAAACAGAAGAAATTCGGAAAGAGATCACATTGGATGAATTCATTGTCATGCCCAATCATTTGCACGGAGTTATTGTTATCAAGGATAATCGAAACAAACAAGTCCAATCTGTAGGGACGCACGGCCGTGCGTCCCTACAGAGACGACCGAAATCCATTGGATCCCTGATTGCAGGATTCAAATCCGCAGCAACGACAAGGATCAACGAATCTCATAGGACACCTCGAATGCATATTTGGCAGCCCCGATTCCACGACCGCATCATCCGCAGCCAAAAGGAATTGGAGAGTATCAGAAAATATATTCGCGAGAATCCGTTGAAATGGGACAACGACGAAAACAATCCATCAAATCTCGCAAAGGGCCTCGCAGGGAGCGCTTTCCCTCATCCCCGCCACACAATAATCAGCAGACAATCCACGCCAGCAATTTCCACGAGTTCTATCGAAGCGAGCACCTGAAGCCCGCGGCCGTCACGATGTTTGAAGAGCATTTTCACTTCGCGTAGAGAACCTTTCTCAAGAAGCTCGGCAACGAGGTGTCGACGCTCGTCCGGTGATGCCCAGAGGCCAAACGTGTTGGCAGTTCCGCCAAGAAGGTCGCTCCGGATAAACCCGGTTAATTCCTGAAAACGCGCGTTCACATCTAGAATGCGTTCGTCGGCAAGCGTTGTGAGAATGGTCGCAACTGGACTAGCATGGAAGATTTTGGCAAAACGTTCTTCGCGTTCCTTCACATCCCGTTGAGCGAGCTTCTCTTCCGTCACATCGCGGCAGAAGCCAAACAATGATGTCACCTGACCGTTTTTGTCCAACTCGATGTCGCCTTGAGAATCGAGAGTTCGAACTGTGCCGTCTGGACGGACGATACGTTCTTCGTAGCGAAAAGGTTTTTGTTCTTTGAGAGCCTCGCTCACGACGGCACTGATGCGCGCCCGGTCATCGGGATGGACACGATCGAGGAAAATTTCATACGTAAGCGGCGTACCGGTTTTGATTCCGTAGATGTTGTACAGCTCGTCAGACCAGATGACGGTATTCGAAGCGACGTCCCAGTGCCAGCTACCCATGCCGCCAAGCTGTTCGCCGCGCCTGAGCATACGTTCGTATCGTTGGATCCGTGCACCTGCCCGGACAGGTTTCGCTACGTTATCGGAAGATGGAGCTGTACGTTTTTTCCGGCTTCGAGAAAAAGTGCGTTTGGCCATGGCGGCCTCCCTGGAGATTACCAGACATTCGAATCAGTCGGGGTGCTTAAAAAAATGAGACCGATATTAGGAATGCCAACGAAGGACTAGAAGGCTGTATGAGCTATTGGCCTGCTGTCTTGCTTTGTGTGGATCCTTCATAACTACAGATTCTTTTTGAACAGAACAAGCCGAACAACCTCGGAATACCTAAGTGCATGGTGCGACGGGCGGCTTACGACATTGTCCACTCCAGCGTCCGATGCCATTTCTTTGCAGTCGCGGAATCGCGCCCATTGTTCGGCGGCCTCAACGAGCTTGCGGCCACATCCTGTCGTCGATATTCAGGTTCGACATACCAACCTTCTATGTATCCAAGTGGGTTTGTCGTGCATCCCTCTGCCCAGTCACGAAGGGCAACTTTCACAAAGCCAGCGACTTTTCCGTCAGGCAACACTGCGGCAAAGACGTTATTCCTTTCTTAATTCCCGAGGATTTCGTCAAAATCGTTTGCAAGTTCGCTTTCAGGCGTCTCCGCCGAAGAAGTGTGCGGAGACGAAGCCATTGATAGCGTTTATCGGGGTGAAGTTCCCGGATTTCGAATGTCATTCCGCAAGCACTTTGGGCGGTTGGTCGGACCTTCATTGTTCATTCTGTAGAGACTCAGCATACTCTTTCCCTACGGTTGATCCCATGAACTTCACGCGGTTCGTTCCTCAATCGCATTTTTCATTGCAGTCAATTCCTGCACAGACTCTTTCTTGACTTCTCCTTTGAACAAGGGTTCGAGGAGTCGCCAGAAACCCTTCGTCCGGAAGGAGCCGACGATTTTCAAACGTGTCGCGGTCCCTACAGGCTCGAACGCATACGAGGTTTCGTACTCCAGGGGGCCATCTGATGAGGCTTTGAAGGCGAGAGTTTTGTTCGGCTCCATAGAAGTGATCTCGCAGGTTGTGTTGACGCGACGGCCCATCATTTTGGCCACTTCGCTGAACTTCGTCCCTACGCGCGTGGGTCCCTCGGTGAGACGCTTGACCTCGATGACGGCGGGTTGCCACTTCTGAACGTTTTCGAGGTTGACGACGTAGTTATAGACCTCATGAACTGGCCTTCTGATCTCGACAGTTTCTTCGAGTTTGATCATAAAGAGATTACTCCTTTTTTGGCTGCTTGCCACGACTTTGCGCCAAAGGCGCATCAGTCTCCGGCTGAGAAAGTCGTGGCTCTCTGTGGTGGATACGAAGCGGTTCTATCTGGCAATGAGTGTTCCGATAACAATACCGGCGGCAACTCCGCCCGCTCCCCAAAGTATTTTCTCGAGATTCAATCCGTGTTTCTCGGCCTCTATGATTTCCTTGGCTTCGCCCAACAGTCTTTTCGTTTCCGTGAGGTCTTTATTCAGATTCTCCATGAAGTGAATTGCCGTCGTGAGGCGCGTGGAAGATTCGGCAATTTTTGACTGCGCCTCAACAGACAGGCTTGCAAAACTCGCTCGAAGAGTTTCGTACTCCTCCGACTGGTTTTTCAGTCTTGCCGCCTGTAGTTCGATGATTTCGTCGTAGGCGGACATGAGGTTGGCGATTCCAGGGGCTCTCCGGCGAACATCTTTATAGGCCGAATCGTATCTGCGGAAGGTCAGCTTGTTCATGACGAACGCAGTGTCACAACAGAAGGACATGACGTCGTTGGCGAAGACCATGACGGTTTGAAGCTGGTCGCAATCGGAAAAGTCTTTGACACCAGGTTGAGAGTGTAAAGTTGTGTTGATGAATAGAATGAGGAATGGCAATCGTCGTTTCATGAGTTTGATCTGGATGTTTCGAAAGAAGTATGTTGAAACTTGATCCACTAACCGAGGAGGGTGAGGCTGTCCAAAAAGTAACTTTTGACCAAGTTGTGCAATTTCAAAAGTTGTTGAATTCAAATCATTTTCACAACCCCAGCGGTGGCTGGAATACTTCCCGCCCTACCCGCCAGAACGCGTAGCGGGCTGGCATTTTCGACAGCCTCCAAATGCCGCTTTACGGCATCCCG
>JACPSI010000056.1 GCA_016193365.1 Ignavibacteriales bacterium | reverse complement strand
TTACTGGCTGAGGGCGCCTCCAAAGCGATCGGTGTGGATATTTCCGAAGGTATGCTTGACCAGGCCAGGAAGTTTTCCGAACAACGCAATCTGCAAAACAAAACATCGTATGTGCTCGGAGACTTCGTCCAGAAAGCGGACGAGCTTCAGCAGGCAGACATTACTTTGCTCGACAAGGTCGTCTGTTGTTACGAAAATGTTGATGCCCTCGTAAAGAAATCTGCTTCGAAAACTCGCAGGCTTTACGCCTTTTCACACCCGCGTCAAAGTTATCTTATGAAAGCAGTTTTTAAAACGCAGATTGCCTTTTCCAATTTGTTTCGGATGAGCTTCCGGCCGTACTGGCATGATTGGACGCGAGTGCGGGGATTGGTTGTGGCCGAGGGGTTTCAACTGGTGTATGAAAACGCCACTCTTGCATGGCAGGTGGCGGTGTATCGGAGGATGCGTTGACCTTCCGAAGGTTCACCTGGAAGACTCCCGGAGTCTTACCCGATCAATCTTTGCGAGACTCCGGGAGTCTCTTTGGGTCTTCGGAAAAGGCTGACGCGTAAATGCGATCTCTGTAGGGCGACCAGACCTGCCCGACTGAGAACCAGGCTTGAGGCGGTCAGGCGGGCTGGTCGCCCTACAACGCTTATTTCAGCAACAACAACTTCCGCACAGCAACAAAACTCCCGGCCTCAATTCTGTAGAAATACACGCCACTGCTGAATTTCGCCGCATTCCATGAAACGCGATGATTCCCAGCCGCTCGTTCTTCATTCACAAGCGTTGCCACTTCGCGGCCGAGAACATCGAAGACTCTCAATCGAACATGCGCCTTTGAAGGTAAATCGTACTGAATTGTTGTTGATGGATTGAACGGGTTGGGGAAATTCTGCTGCAGGGCAAATATTCGAGGCGAAGTTGTGGACGGCCCAGCAGACGTTGTTCCAGCGCTTCTTGTCAGTGCAAATGCCCCTCTGCCCACCGTCAACGCGTACGTCGTGTCTCCATAGGAAACTAATCCGTAGGTTCCAGAGTACTGGGAGTTGAAATTCACGGTCACCGAATCGAGCCCGTGCTTTGCCCATGTTGCGCCGTTGTCGGTAGTCGAGTAGACGCCCGTCCCAAAATAAAGGTAGAAATGGGAGAACGCCACCCATAGCGTCCCCGACGAGTCTACGGAAATGGCGTCGATGTTGTCGGTATTTCGAGCCGGCGGCAAAGGAACCGTTGACCAAGTTCCGCCCGAACGACGATGTAACGTCGAAGGATAGGTCAGGTTGATGCTTGTCGCTGCGTATGCCGTTCCGTTTTTGCCAGCAGTTCCCATCAGAATCGGGTCCGTGATAGAAAGTCCCGTAGTGTCCAAAACCCATGTCCCTCCACCAATTGGCCTTCGCCACAGTTTTCTGTCGTTTCGTGTTGCAGCGAAGAGATTGCTGCCGCGATCCGAGAAGAATGTCAGCACGTCATCGAGCGAACCAGACGGCCGCAAACCAAGCGTATCTGGCGTCCAAGAGCCGCCGAGCGACTTCGAAAAAATCATCGGTTGTTCCGGTGCAAATGAATACCAACTCGTGCCGAGATGTTGTGTTCCATTTTCATCCACGTACCAGCATGGGCCGTTCACGTTGTTGACGCCAGCGGTATCGTATTGCCATGTGAGGCCGTCATCCGTGCTTCGAATAACGAGACGGGTTTGCGGATTGAGGTCATTCTCGGCAAGCGCAAAAAGACTGCCGCCCCCGCGAGCGAGGCCCCCGAATTGCTGGTAGCCGTTAATAGGAAATCTCTTCGTCCACACGGTATCGTTCGGCTCTTTTGTGAAAATACCGAGCGTTCCTGAATATACAGAACGGCCTGAAGGCAGTTTCACGATACCCAGTGGATTCTCGTCGGTAATACCCAGATTCGCTTCTTGCCACGTTGCACCCTGATCAGAGCTTACAAATAGACCCATCGATGTCGCTGCAAAGAGCAGTGTATCGCCGGAAATGGAGTTGAAGAGCTGGTCTGGAGCCGGTTTCACACGATTGGTAATTGCGGTGTCGATTCGAACCCATGTGGCACCGCTGTCGGATGAACGAAACAACTGGGTTGTTCTTCCACCGGGCCCGCCGATGGCGTAAAGGTTTCCGAATGCATCATCGCCAAAATTGCCGACCGAAAAATCTTCAATCCCCTGATTCGAATGTGTCCACGTTGTTCCTCCGTTCGTGCTTTTGAATACGCCCTGTGGATTGAACCAGGGTGAGGCGAGGATTCGATCGTTTCGATCCACAAAAACGGAACGGAGATAGGGATACTGGATGGTTCCAAAGTTATCGTGGTAAAGTGAATCTACCGCCAGACGCTTGAATCCGGATGTTGTTTGAAGAGGCCTTTGTCGGTTCCTGTGTAAACATATTGACTGGAGTCGATCGCAAAATCCTGAGCATAAGCGCTGTTGAAACCGAGTGTGTCAATTGTCCATGTGACGGCGGTGTCGCGGCTGACGAACATTTTGCCGTTCGTATCCAGAGCGTAAAGGGCATCACCAGCGATCTTCTTTGGGGTGTTTTCACTAGCGATCTTACTAACGAGCGGTGGCCTCAATAAGTAATTTAGCTCGACACGGTATACTTCCCCATTATCCAGGAGAATGAGAAGAATATCCTCTTGGTCGGTTTTCTCACAGACAGAAACGATCCTGCGTTCGGGAGGTGCTTCGAAAATTATTCTATGCTCTTTCCAGTAGTTTTCAATTTGATCAGATCTAAACACGAGTCTATCGGTGTGCAAGATGCTGGAAAAACCAAAATCAATCTTTTTTAAGGAAATGAATTCGATATTAGTTCCGTCGGGAAGGTTTTCCAAAAAGAAAGTTTGGGCAAAGACATTGTTGATAGAAAAGCAACTCAAACAAAGTGTGAGACAGAAAGAAGCAATTCTCTTCAACATGAATCCTTCGTGGGTTTTAGCGAATAAAGTCTTTGTCAAAGGAACTCTCCTGAACTTGATAGGACAAAATTAGGAATGCGTCTCATTATAGGGAAAAAAGCTGGGTGGAGTCAACAGGAAAATCGGGACATCTAGAGGTGTTGATTTTTTCAGCGGTTGTTTGGATTTTGCGGAAAAGTCGCGAGTTATCGAAGCCAAACAAAAAAGGCGCCCATTGCTGAGCGCCTGCGAGCAAGCTTCCCCCTCAGAGGTCAAACTAGCGAAGCAGAATCATCCTTTTCACTTGCGTGAAACTATAATCGGGATTCACCGCAGCCACGGCAGTAATGCGGTAAAAGTAAATTCCCGTCGGTGCGTTGGCGTTCCATGTTGTTTCGTAGAACCTTGCCTCCTGTTCGTCATTCACCAGGACAGCGACTTCCCTGCCCAGCATATCGTAAACAACAAGCTTTACTCTGCTGCGTTCTGGTAAACCGTATCGAATGATCGTGCTGGGATTGAAAGGATTGGGATAATTTTGTGCCAGCGAAAATTCCTTCGGTATCTGATTCATGAGGTCTTCCACCGCAAGTGTTGCATCCGGCGCCGCGTTGACTTCATTGGAAAAGGCGCTTTCATTGCCGGCGCTGTCCACTGCCGTGATCCTGAGATAATAGCGCGTTCCATTGCTCAGGCCGGTGAATGTTTTGCTTGTATCGGTGCTTCCTGCTGTTGTCGAATCAACTTTCGTCGCGGGGTTAGGCGAAGTCGCTCTGTAGATTCGATATCGCAAGAAGTCCGCTTCTGCGTTCTTTCCCCATTTGAGGCCGATCTTCGTACTGGTCGAGTCAGTGACGACAAGGTTCTGCGGAGCGGCCGGCGCAATGCGGTCGGCGGGAACGGCACTGACTTCATTTGAATACGCGCTCTCGTTTCCCGCACTATCCACCGCGGTTACGCGGAAATAGTACCTTGTGCCATTCGTGAGTCCCGTGAACGTTCTGGACGTATCTGCGATTCCCGCTGTTGTGGAATCCGCTTTTGTCGCTGGTGAAGGAGATGTGCCGCGGTAAATCCTATACCGGAGAAAGTCAGCGTCTGTATTCTTCCTCCACTTCACCGTGATGGTGTTGTTTGAAGAATCTGTAACGACAAGCCCCGCCGGGGCCGCAGGAGCAGAACGATCTCCGGGCGCTGCATTAACTTCGTTCGAATACGGACTCTCGTTGTCTGCACTATCCACGGCGGTCACACGAACATAGTATCGGGTTCCATCCGTCAGGCCTGCAAAAGTTTTCGAAGTGTCGGATACTGTTCCTCCGGTCGTTGAGTCGACTTTCGTGGTTGGGTTCGGAGAAGTTCCTCGATATACACGATAACGAAGGAAATCTGCCTCGGTGTTTTTTCTCCACTTGACTGTAATTGTTCTGCTGGATGAGTCTGTTACGACAAGATTCTGAGGCGCTGCGGGCGGAGTGTCTGAGATAACCTGAAATCCATGAACGTACTCAATGCCTCTGAATCCATCTTGATTCTTCCCGTACACGTGAAGTTCATACGTGCTGTCCAGTTCCAGCGAGGTCAGGTCAAGGTCGAACGAAACGGAGACACTCTCCTCCGGCGTAAACGACGTAAGGCTGGTTACCGCCTGTGAGACTCCGCTTTTGCTCAGGAAGTATTCAACGGAAGTAATGTCCGGCCGCGGAGATGTAGCATCGGATGCCTCCCGGACAATCGGCAGGCGATGAGAGATCCCCCATTTTCCTTCGGCGCTAAGCGCCCGCACATACAGGATGTGAAGCCGACTTGAAACAGAACTCAGGTTTGCGCTAAACGCTTGAGTGAGTTCTGGCGCTGGCGTAACGGCCACCTGCGTCGCCTGGCCCAAACCAGGGTCTGCGTCCATAAAGTATTCAACGGCGACAATGTTCGGCGCAGGATCTGCCCCCGCCCGCGATTCTTTCACAAACGGTTGCCGATACATCATCGTCCATTTACCGTTTGCGTCCACACATCTTACGTAAAGCACATGCAAACCCGGGGTCAAACCAGAAAGGTCGGCATTGAAATTGAGTGTGACGTCGCTCCCGGGCGTGAAGGGGATTGTTGTTCCCATGCCAAACCCCGGATCTGTGTCGAAGTAGTACTCGGCCTGCGTGATATTCTGTGCGATCATCAAACCGGGCACCAGGAAAAGCACAACGAGAATTCTCATAACGAGTTCTCCTGTGAAGTCAGGTGTGTGTGAGCCCGATTAGTTGTTTGAACGCACTTTTGCCTGCACGGGAAGCGTCGTTGTTCCCGACGGAGGCGCGATGAATTCGTAGATTGCCGGCAACGGTGGAATGCCGCTCATAACAAACGCGCTCGTTCCCGCGTACATCCCGCAATCCACGCCGCTCAACCCTGCACCGAGAGCTGGTGAAGTGCCAGCCTTCAGTTTCCATTGTGCGTCGGTGCTGCCGGTGAGTTCAAACACGGTGTTCATATCGACGCTTTCCTGGTTGCCGTTGCCTGTACCAAACTGTGTGGAATTTCCGATGTTGTTGCTCGGCGTTCCAGAGACGATAGTAAATGAGCCGTCGCGGAGAATATTGTTATTGAACGTCGCTATGTTGCCGAGCTCGACCTTTCCGCGGATGACGTTGTTGACAATATGAACATCCGTCTCTGTCCCCGACTTGATGGCAAAACCGCCTGTTGGTGATGTACTGTTGATTCCAATGAAGTTATTCATAATTACGATATTCGTATTGACGCCGTTTGGAATCTGGATGCAGTTGTACCCCGTCGATGTATGGGTATTAAAGATATAGTTCTGTTCTATAACGATGTTTGAAATGGATTGCAAAATGCAGCAAGGAATGCTAAGAAGATACGTTCGCGTGCTCTGGATGAGGTTTCTTTTTATGGTAATGTAGCTTGCGTTGTTGATGAGTACCTCTACTATTTCCATGCCCATAATGATGGAACTGTCGGAGCCCGCTCCAAACGTTACACCATCTATTTTGGCTGTCTGCTGGTATGCCTGAAGGCCGAGATTCTCGTTGAGGAAAAACCCCGGGCCGATGATGGTCAGCGTTTTGTTGAGCGTCGCACCGCCGTAATTGGTTGTCGACCCGGCAAAGTAGAGCGTATCGCCGTCGGCCGCCCCGATGTGCGCAGCGGACAATGTTGTGAAATCCCTCGCTTTGTTCCCGGGATTGTTGTCGACAATCCAGATCTTTGCTGAAGCCTCAGAGCTGAGAAACAATAAAGCTGCAGCCAGTGAAAAAACTGAAAAGCGTCTCATGGCAATCCTCCCTTGATGATGAAGTTAGAATGCGTTTTTGAATTCAACCGGAGGGGAATGCGGCTGACGATCCTCTTATCAGAATAGAAACGGACGTGAGTGCGTGTTTTTGGGAGTTACCTGCCGTCGCCGACGAGGTGGAATGCCGCCCAGAAGAAAGGATGCTCGAATTTCTTTGAAATCTTGGGATTCTCGGTAAAGCACAACAAGACGCTTCGGGAGTTTGGTGTTGAAAAGCTCATGCAATCGCAGCCCCCGATCATAAAGCTCAATGGAGGAATACAATGGATGGTCGGGTAAGTTCTGCGCGTGGGACGCAATATGAAGAACATCGAATTTCCCTGCGTCCTCCCTTACTCGTTGCACCGTCGCCTTCGACGCAATCAGAGTTCTCTTGTCGGACCATGACGACGAAGAAGCCCCCTCTACTTCCTGCCGCGTGAAAGGAAGAGACTGAATACTCGGGGCAACGGCGACAAGCGAACGCATCGGCGGCGGCGGCCTTCTCCTGAGCTTTACCAGCCAGGCAGCGGATGGAACATAGGAAATGTGATGTTGTTGGATGAGCAACGACGGCTCGCCATCGCTTCGGGGTTTGAGAAGAACATGGAATGGGACATCGAACAGCGAGCGATGAGGCGCAATAATCACATGATCGTCCGCTTGAAGCAGACGATGATCCGCCACTGGCCTCAAGAGTTTCTGATACAAGAGCTGTGCTGGGGCTTTCCAAGCGTCATCAAGGGGATCCTTCTTTCCCCTGAGCAAAGTTGCACCTAGAACTTCGGAAAGGGAGAGCGCTTCTCGGGCGCTGAGAGGAGCTTCGAACAGGACAAAGGTATCAACCTTTGCTGCCACCATAAGAATTTTCCGCTCCGTGACGAAATACTCTATGAACAGTTCTCGCGGGGAAAGGACCTTCTTCAGTTCTGCGGCGGAAGGAACCTCTTCCGGTGCAAGGCTTTGCAGTGCCGCCACACCGGCCTGCTTGTCTGCAAACATCAGGTGCTCGATTTCGCCCATGACGAGCTTCATGTCGTTCAGATCACCTACGTGCCGCGGCTGTGCGTCATATTCCGAAAGAAGACGAACAAATCGGCCGATGGCTTCACGGGACTCGATACTCTGAACATTCTCGACTATCCAGAACGGCAATTGGCGTTCTCTCTCGATGACGCGAAAGATTTCTTCTGCAGAAGTTTCGTGATACGTGCTCACGAGCAATTCGTATGCCTGCTTCCGATATTCTTTCACAGTTATAACTGCGCGTTCGAAACCAGCGCCGCCGCCGCGCAGTTCTCCCAGGTACATGGAATCCAACCCATTGGTCGCCGACTGGAAGATCCGTCTCGCCTCTCTCAGTTCACCCTTCCCAATCAGAGAGTTTCCGAGAGCAATGCGAGCATACAGCCTTTCCTCCTCATGGCCCGGCGGAAGCTTCCGCAACAACGACCTTGACACCCGCTCTGCTTCAACGAACTTTCCCGCAGCCGCCATCGTGAGGGAAAGATACCTTTCGGCTATCCTGCCGCTGTAGTCATACCCACTCGATGCACACAGTGCGCGAAGAAACTTTAGCGTTTCGATGGCCTCATCCCATCGCTCCTGGCTCCTTTCATGGTCGACTTTTCTCCATAACATGTGCACCTTCCCTTCGAGCGAGAAAGAAATAAGGGAATCGCTTGCTGGTCTCATGAATGATTCTGGATTCAAATTTGGGTCCCTCATTTCATGGAGAGCACGCGATGCTACCTCCCGACCCCATGCATAACCTATGGCCGTACTTAGCTCGAGGCTTTTGAGACGATAAGCATACGTTACGGTCCCGCGGCCGGCCGAAAAAGGCATGGATGAGAGAAAGTAATAGCTGTCCGCCAGGCCGCATTGGTCTCCGATCTCCTTTCTGAGGAAAAATGCTTCCAGTTGGTAGCGAAGCCCCGCAAAACGGTCACCCTTTTCATTCTCTAAAAGACCTATGTTGCTGAGAGTCGTTGCCTCACCGTGCCTGTGATTATTTTTCCGGTAGAGGTCAAGAGCGGAACGGTAGTATTCCAGTGCAGTGTCGAGTGTGCCCTTGTACCAGGAAAGAACACCCAATTGTCTTAACGCGTGTGCTTCATAAATCTCAGACCTTGCCTTCCGTGCCGATTCCAGGCTCCGCAGCTGCCACGTAAGCGCCGTTTCGTACGCGCCTCGTACAAAAAAAATCAGCCCGAGAACGTTTGCCGAGGACGCCATGCGCAACCAGAACGTGTCTTTTTCCGACTGAAGGAAAGCACGAGAGACCAGGGCCAACGCCGAATCCTCCTCGCCCAACATGAGCAGAACGTACGCAAGCTCAACTCCTTGCTGGTGCTCCGCAGGAGAGTGTGACATAAAGACCCCGGCGTACGCCCCGCGGGCTTTTCGGAATTCGCCCCGAAGCATCAATGTCCTGGCGAGTAAGCTTTGAACGGATGAATCGCCCGGCTGGCGGCCGAGCAGGTTGTTGAGCCGATTTTCGGCGCGGACGAGATTCCAGGCTTCGAGGTCGTCACGTACACTTTCCAGAGACTCGCCCGGGAGCGAATGGAAAACGAGGTACGCGGCGGAAGCGAGAAACAGAATAAGAAGACTAGCGCGGGCCGCCTTGGACATAAGTGAACTTTTGGATCTCAGAACGATAAATCCGAGTATCCGGCATCAAGGCTTCGACTCTCCACAAATAGGACGAGCCCGGCTCAAACACGACTGTTGCCGGGAGGGATACGCTTGTATCTGTAAGGGTTGTGTTCCATAGGGAAAGTCCCTTGGCGTGAAAAATCTCAACTCGATACGCATATGCATCTGCAACAGATGACCAGTAAAAGCTCGACCTTGATTCAACCCGCGCTCCGTCAAGAGGCATAAGCATCAAGCTGACCTGGCTTTCTGTATCAGCTCGAAATCGCGACGTTCGTTCTTCCTGAGTAAGCAAGAGCACACCAACAACTACAACGACCGCCGCCAACCCGGCTACCACGACCCGACCGCGCACGAGAATATTCGAGAGCCACGATCCATTCGACCGTTTAGGTCTCACAAGGTCCTCGGCCTTCTCGAAAAGAGAGCTTTTCAATGGAGGAGTTTCTTCGCGAAGGAAGTCGGGAAGCCGATCGACAAAGGCGAGACGTTCCGTGCATTCGGTACAATCCGCAAGATGGTTTTTCGCCGATTGGAATCTCTTCCGGCCCAACCCTCCCCTGAGAAGGAGAACGATATCTGCGTCTGTAAGATGCATGAGGTCTTCACTCATATAGAAACGGACATGTAAGTTTAATTCGATGCCATATTTCTTTCCACGTGTGTGCGGAGCTTTTGCAATGATTTTTGGAGAATTGCATAGACTCGATGTTGGGGAACAATCTTGAGAATGCGAGCTATTCTCACAGCGCTCATGTCTTCCCAGAACCGCATTCTCACCACCAGCCGGTGCTCCGCCGGCAGTCCTTCCAGCCACTTGTCAAAAAGAGCGACATCGACTCTGGGTTCTTCTTCGTCGGGAACAAACATGTTTTCATTGAACGGAACAGAAGTAGGGAAAGTTGCCTTGCGCTCGCGGGGCGCGTACCTGGTCAGCATTCGAAGAATTCGCGCAAATGACTCGTTGACATCAGTGCCCTTGCCGTTCTTTCTCAGGTCGAGTTGATGGCCAATTTCTTCAAGCGAATACCCCTGCCAGTAATAGAGATCAAAAATCTTCCTGTCGATGGGATCCAGCCTTAGAAGGGCTTTGGGATATCGCCTGCGACCTTGCGAGTGCCGATGAAGGTCTACGCTTATGTTTCTTACGACTGCAACAAGCCATGACGGAAAGTCCGATGACTTCAGGCCCAGCTCCTTGGGAAATTTTCTTAAGACTGCGAAGTCGTTTCCCATCAGACGCGAGCAGACGGAGACGTATTTCTCCATCACTTCGTCGCGGTCTTTTTCGAACTGCCAGATGATTTTCAGAAACAGGTTGGAATATTTCTGAAGAAACGCACGCCAGGCGGAAGCCGACGCGTCGCCTCCCGAAAACAGTTGGTCGAGTAATTCCCGGTCTTCCATGATGCACAGAACGTGCCCGAAGATAACGAGAAACTACTCTGTTGGCAAGGATGCCGGGCACAAATGACCTTCCGAAGGTTCACGGTGAAGACTCCCGGAGTCTTCTCGATCAGCCTTAGCAAGACTCCGGGAGTCTCATCCCGACCTTCGCAGGCTTCACTTGAAACAAAAATAGCCAGACCCTAAAGGATCTGGCTATTGCGCGAATGTTGCCGTATGTCTATGGGGCGTACTTAATCGTACAGCCGTATGAACGCGTATTCGTTGTCGGCACCGCTTTGCCCTCGAACAGATTCGTCAACGCAACATCGACATAGTTTGTTTTTTCTGAGCTCTTGCCTCGCGGGTCATCATCGATGGCTCCGGCATAGACAAGCTTGCCTTCCTTGTCGATGATGTACATGTGCGGTGTGGTCTTCGCATCAAACATCCTGCCGACGTTGCCGTCTGGATCGAGAAGCATTGTTGCGAATGTCGCCTTCCACTCTTTGTAGGTTTTATCCAGTTCTGCCG
>JACPSI010000008.1 GCA_016193365.1 Ignavibacteriales bacterium | reverse complement strand
GCCAGTAACGGAAACATCACAACATCAGACGGTTTAAAGATCGATTTCCCGGACTCCTGGGTTCATCTTCGCAAATCCAACACCGAACCGACTATCAGAATTATCGCCGAAGGGCCCACCAAAGAGAGAGCGAACGATTTGGTGCAACAATTCATCAAAGAGCTCTCACCAGGTTGAGATGAGAACTATTTTCTATTCATATTTCTTTTTGCTGTCCGTCGCGTGTTACAGTTTTCAACCGAACACGCAGCGACTCCAGACCGCTCCTCGGCAACCAGAGGCGGTGTCGCTTTTTGGCAATCCGTTGTATCCAATAGGCTTTTCCGCCGCAACGATGTCGGCTTTGGATTCGAACCTGGCCGTTGCAAAGGCGGATTATGACCGGGATCCAAACAACGCCGACAATATTGTCTGGCTTGGCAGAAGATTGGCCTATCTCTGGCGCTACAAGGATGCCCGCGAAGTTTTTTCGAAAGGCATAGCGAAATTCCCCAACGACGCGCGCTTCTATCGTCATCGCGGACATCGGTACATAAGCATCAGGGAGTTTGACAAAGCGATTGAGGACTTAAAGAAAGCCGCGGAACTGGTACGCGGAAAGCCGGATGAGATAGAGCCGGACGGCCAGCCGAACAAGTTTAACATTCCCACAAGCACTCTCCAGTCAAATACCTGGTATCATCTCGGGCTGGCTTATTATTTGAAAGGAGATTTCCGGAACGCTCTTGAAGCATATCTTGAATGCATGAAGGTTTCGACAAATCCCGATATGTTGTGCGCCACGAGCGATTGGCTCTACATGACATATCACAGGCTTGGACGCGAAGAAGAAGCAAAAAAAGTCCTGAGTCCCATCACGAGGGACATGAAGATCCTGGAGAATACGGCTTATCATAAGCGTCTTCTCATGTATAAGGGAGAGCTCCCCGTGGATTCCCTGCTGAACACAAATGACGCCAGCGACCTTGACATCGCGACACAGGGATACGGCGTTGGTAACTGGTATTTCTACAACGGCCAAAAAAAGAAAGCGAAAGAGATTTTCAAAAAAGTCGTTGACGGAACTTACTGGGCGGCGTTCGGTTACATCGCCGCAGAAGTAGATCTCAAAATCATGGGAGCTGGAAAATAACGAACTCGTTAACCTGACAGGTCTCACACGTTTCAGGTGGCGACCTGTCAAGTTTACATTTGATAAGGAATATCATGACTCTCTGCAAAGTAACCGGCACGATTGTATCGACGCAGAAGAACCCGAATCTGAAGGACTACAAGCTTCTGATCGTTCAGCCTATCGACCTGGACGGAAGATTCATCGGCCGGGATGTTCTTGCCATCGACCACGTCGACGCGGGTGTTGGAGACACGGTGCTTTGCCTCCAGGAGGGCGCGGGGGCGCAACAAATCCTGAAACGCAAGGATGTTCCCGTGCACACCATCATCGTCGCCGTCGTCGACGGAATCTCGGTCGAATCCACGAAGTAGGATTTATGTTCGACGTCCGCGATTTGCTCCGACTCGCCTCAGTCCCCCGCATCGGGCATCAGAAAATTCGCGCTCTCGTGTCGCATTTCAAGGATCCCGCCGCTGTCTTCAAAGCATCGCCGAGAGAGATCACGAAAGTACCTGGAATTGTCAAGGATATGGCCGTCGCCATTGCGCATCAGGAAGACGGCGAATCTTTCGCCGATGAACAACTGAAACGATTGAAGAAGCTGGGTGGCAGGATTATCACAATATGGGAAAAGGGCTATCCTGATCTTCTAAAAAAAATCTACGACCCGCCTGCTTATCTGTTTGTTTTGGGAGAGTTCGCGGAAACCGACAGATATTCTATCGCCCTCGTCGGAACAAGGTTGGCATCCAGCTATGGAAGAATTGTAGCGGAAAACTTCAGCAAAGAGCTGGCACGCCTCGGAATCACGACGGTGAGCGGGCTGGCGAGAGGTATCGACACCATAGTCCATGAAGCCACCCTCAAATCGAGCGGCCGGACAATCGCTGTTATTGGCTCGGGGTTGGATGTCCCCTACCCCCCGGAGAACCTCCCCCTTCTACAGAAGATCGCGAAACATGGAGCCGTCGTCTCGGAGTTTCTCATGGGAACTTCGCCTGACGCAACAAATTTTCCGAGACGGAACAGAATTATCAGCGGACTTTCGTTGGGGACAGTCATTGTGGAATCTGCAGAGAACGGCGGGGCAATGATCACGGCATCAACAGCGCTCGATCAAAATCGCGAAGTGTTTGCCATTCCCGGCAGAGTTCACGAAAAGCGGAGCGCCGGGCCAAACAAGCTCATTCAAGAAGGCCGGGCAAAGCTTGTGTTGAACGTCGAAGACATTCTCGATGAGCTCAAGCAGCAGTTTAGAGAATTCCTGAAAAGAGAACACGAGCCCGAACTCCCCGTGGAGTTGACGCTCTTCGAGCACAAAATTCTGGATGTCCTCAAGTCCGACGCAACACACGTCGATACCATTGCTGAGGATGCACAAATCTCGCCCGCAGATGCTCTTGTGAATCTTCTGTCGTTGGAGTTTAAAGGCCTTGTAAAACAGCTGCCCGGAAAGATGTTTATAAAGCTGTAACCCTCTCGCTACTTCTTCGGCTTGTACTCCCACAACACATTGACGATTTTCCATTCCCCGTTCCATTTCGCGAGATGCATATAATCGATCCAGCCCGACATGATTGCCTTCACGCTCGCGGTATTACCGAAAATATCCAGGATAGAGACATCTTTTTGCTGCTGGTCTTTTGGCGTGTTTTTTCCTCCGCCTCTGCGCGTACCACTCACAAGTCTTGACGCACCCATCATGTCGAGCCAGTTTTTTCCCGTTTTTTCATCAACTAGGACAATTCTTTTCGCCAGTTCGGGATGTAATGCGCTCTCCATCCTATCTGCGTCAGCTTCATACCAGCCTTCCACATAATTCAGCGCCGCTTTCCTGATGGCGGCTGAATCTGCCGAAGATTGAGCGTGGGTATGGGCTGCAAGACCGACGAACACAACACCTAAAAAGAAAAGGACAGGTCGCATCGTTTATTCCTCCTTATGGATTCGTTACTCCGAACATTGGATTGTAGAAATCCCCGATGGCGTGATTAGACTGCGTAAATGAACCTTGGAAGATACTCCGGAAAACAAAAACGGTTTTCTGCATTTCTGCAAAAAGCCGATTTTGGGCCTTTTGGCTAAGTTTATACGTTGAACCAATACGTAAACTTAATCATGAAGATATTGTCCGGCTTTGTGGAGAAAAGTCGGTTGAATGACCTTCGGAACCGAAACTCACCATCTCCCTCATAATCAGACCGGCTTTGCGTCCACACGAGATAAATCGTGGAACCCGGCCTGTATTCCCAACGCAGGACCGAATTGCCACGGAGCGACGTAAAATTGAAATCAGGGTTGGAAATATTCACGGCGGGACTTAACCCAGCCCCATCCGGATCAAGATCGTAGCTTGTGATATTGCCGTTCTGGTCACGGTTAACGACTAGCGTGGAACCATCCTCGCCAAAGTTCCTGAAATCGAATGATCCCGGGAGAATGAACTCTCTGGGAGTATGGTACTTTCCCGACGACATCAGGGGCTGCATGAACAACTGCAGGCTGAGTTGCGGCGTAAACGTCCAGTTGAGCCTCAGGTTTGCTGAAATCGTTGTCTGGTCGAAGTTTGCGAAAATGTACCGCCGGCCGTATGTTGCAGAAGCGGTTGGGTCGTCGTATGAGGTCACCCATTGTGCCTCCTGAAAATTCTTGCTGTAGCCAGGACCTAAGGAAAAGTTGATATTGGGAGCTGGCTTGTACGAGAGGTACAATTCTGTGCTGTATTGCTTACCGCCACCACCTAAGTACATAAATCCGAAAATCTCTCCTGTCACTTCTTTCCTGCTGTCCGACCATACGCCGCCGAAAAACTCCCTCCCCAGCGGATTTTTCATCGCCGGACCTCCACGTGTAGACCGGGAATCAAGGGATGAAGGATTATACGTGTATCCTGTATAAGCTCCCCAGAAATTTGGAAACTCGATGTTCCAGTTGTTCCACCAGCCATGCCACATAATCCGGTTTCCAAAATCCCGGCTCTGGAAAAGAGCCGTTTGAATACGGAATGAATTGTAATACGGCGTCGGGTCTGTCCACTTATAGCCGGTTGCTACATGATAATTGATATAATCGTTGCGCCATTGAAATCCAAGGTCATTCACATCGAGTCCCGGACTGAGGATGCCCAACGCCGCGTTGAGAAGCATCTGCCCTTTTTGCTTGTTCAATGCAACCCTGCCGCCGAAGCCCGAAAGCGACGTGGCGCTCGTGTCCACTCGCAGGTATGACGCATCAGGCCGCTGGAAATAATGACGTGAATTCGTCTGAACCGTCCTCATTCTTGTCGTGTTGCCGGTGAGATGGGAAAAAGCTGTCCAGCCGTTGATCACATATGCTTTGTCGTCGTCGAGAAAAACCCAACCGTCGATTCCTCCTGTCAGCGCGCTCGTGTTGATCTCGTTTTCCAGTCTCTTGTCGTTGAACAAACGGTGAGTGTAGGTCGTAAGAACTCCAAATCCCTGACGCCCGTCGTTGAAATCTTTTTGAATTCTGCCAATACCGTAATACGTGATGGGCTCAACCTCGAGGTCATTTATGCGAACACCGGAAGTTTCTGCCCGCGCATATTCCCTGTTCGTGACAGCCTGAATAACTCCCAAATTCCAGCCGTCTCCGACCTTTCCGGTGATCTTACCCGCGCCAAGAATGTGCGTGCCGATCGGATAATCAAGAAAATCCGCTCCGAACGGAATGCTTCCCTGTGGCGCTCTTCCGATTCTTCTGCTGTAGAGAAACTCCGGGTTTCCCCAGTTAAATCCCCAGTTGCTGTTGGCGCCCCCGTAGCCAAAACTGAAAATGTTGTAGCCTTCGACAAAGAACGGCCTCTTTTCTTGAAAGTACGATTCGACGTCGCTCAGGTTCACAACTGCGGGGTCGACTTCCACCTGGCCGAAATCTGGATTTACCGTTGCGTTGAGGGTGAGGTTCGATGTGATTGCAACTTTGAGGTCTGCACCCATGCCGGGAAGATAGCGCGAGCTTCCTTTGAAGGGATCGTTCGGAGCCGCCTTGAGATATTCCGCGCGGGATGTCACATATGGAAGGATCTCGACCTGTAGAGGCGGAGTGATGTTTTCGATTCCCACAAGTTCGACAAAACGGGAGACAAAACCACTTTCCTTGTTCGGTGTGTAAACCATGAAATCACGCTCACTGTGTCTCCCGATGCTGCGTCGAAAATTGACCCCCCACACATACCTGTCCATTTCGATAAACCGAAGCTGGGAAAGAGGAATGCGGAGTTCCGCAGTCCACCCATTGTTGTCGACGTTCGTCCCGGTTTCCCATACGCCATCCCACGTGTTGTCATTCCAGTCGTCGTTGTAGAGCGTTCCGTCCTGCATCGACCCTGCAGCGCTCACAGCAAAAAAGTAGCCCGTCCTTTTGTCGTTATACGGATCGACATAGAAACAGAACCAATCGGCCGTGACATCGTAATCTCTTCGTCCCAACGCTTGAATGATGGAATCCGGCGACGTATCGTGCATCCGTGCAGCCACGTAGATTGCTTCATTGTCATAGGCTACCCACACTTCCGTTCTCTGCGACGGAGCATTTCCCTCGACAGGGTATTTCATTTTGAAATCCGATACGCCGGCACGCTGCCAAACCGGCTCCGACAGAACACCGTCAGTAGTCATTGTTTCCTGCGCTCGAACCGCTTCGATTCTTGTGCGCCCGACCTGGGTGACAGACAGGGAAAACAAGAAAAGGCAGAGATGCAAAATGACCACAATTCGAGTCGGCAATTTCATGGAGAGGCCTCCGTTTGTTTCTGATGACTTTTTGTAAGACTGCAGGATCAGAGAAAAGGTTGTGAGCCGTCGTCGCGACTTTGTGGTGGGACCAACCGACCTCTTCCGGCCCTGGTGAAGGAGGCCAATCGGGAAAGAGTAGTTACGAGATTTTATCCCGAAACCCCGCAAAGAAAACGTTTGTTATAGGACTCCTCGAATGTTAAAAAGGTTGCAATTTCGATTAATTTGAACGTGCGATCTCAATGAGCGCTTCTCTTGCACGCGGGTCATCGCTTTGGCCCAGGGACATGATCGCCTGCTTTCGAATCCTTGCTTTCGGATGGGTTTTCGCCACAGAGATGAGTTTTTCCACTCCTCCGCCACCCGGAATATTCGAAAGCGCAAACAAGGCCTGACGCTGGACTTCGGTATCTTCATCGTCAGCAATCATATTCTCTAGGGCATGAACAGCTTTTCGTGACACACGCTGTCCGAGCCAGAATGTGGCCTTTCGACGAACCTGAGTGTCGCGCGACTTCCGCGCAAGCTCGATCAACCTGTCTAAAGCCTCGTCGGAATCAATTTGACTGATCGCGAAGACCGTTTGTTCCTTGACTTCCTTCGGTGCATCCGATTCGGCGACTTCTGTAAGCACTTGAAGAGCTTCAGGCCGCGGCTGGTTTCCTATCCAAAATGCTGCCTGAGATCTCACTTTTGATTCTTCGTTGCTGACGAGTATCTTCTTGAGGAACTGGAACGCGTTTGAGGATTGTTGATGTGCACCAACAGCATTGACCAGGTTTTCTTTCATGTTGGAATCCTTCAACTGGCCAAAAAGGGCTTCGAGGAACGCCACACTTTCCTCGTCGCCGGCGGGACCAAGCCAAAAGACTTTCTTTTTCTGGAGGTTGAAATTCAGATCCAAATTGCAGATCTCAATTCCTTCGAGTCTACGGTTTTTCTCATCCGAGTAACGCACAAAAATTGCGACGTCTTTCATTACTTTTATGGGCGTTTTGCGACCGCGATTGATCATGGAAAACCCTTTGTTCCGCCTGCCGGAATTCGGGAATTGAACCGTGTCTTCCTTTCCTTCCAGGATGATATCGTATAAACTCGTCCTGTTATCGATCGAGCCGGAAAAGTACATTCCCGTTGTGATAAACGAGTTTTCGTCCATCAACCTCTGGATGCCGTATGCCACCCAAATTCCTTCGTTCGGAGCGCGACGGGAAGACTCCTTCATGCTCCATAACCAACGCTGAGTCAAGCCGCCTTCAGAGCCTTGGTATGGAATAACAGGTTGTGCGGTACCGACGCCGCACCACAAGACCGCGTAGGCAAGAACACGCAGGACCCTGCTCTGTGTGACGCGCCGATTCATTCTTTTGTCTTCCCTTCCAGAATCTGGAGCAAAGCATCCTGTGCTTTCGGTGTGCCAATATTGCTCAAGGCATTCACTGCAGCGGTTCTCACTTTTTTGTTTGAGTCTTTCTTGATCACTTCCAACAACGCCGGGACTGCTTCATCGCTCTTCGTGTTTCCCAGAGCATGGACAGCGGCAATTTTCAGGTCGGTATCTTTCTCTTCCCTGATAAGGTCGGACAGAGTTTTGACAGAAACGTTATCCCGGTCGTCTGCAATTCGATACAGTGCCGCCTTCCTCACTTCGATCGACTTCGACTTGCGGATGATATCCAGGTAGACAGAGGCATTTCTTTTCCCTTCCGGCAGATTCCCGATGGAATACACTGCCGTCCTTGCCAGTTTTTCATTCGGCTCTGTAACCGCCACCTTCAGAAGAAAATCAAAAGCACCTTCGCCGCCATTATTGGCGATGGAGTGCATAATGGCTTCTTTTGTTTTTATGTCGATGTCCATCGTATAAAGTTCACGTAACGCCTCCAGTGCCACTTTCTCCTTGAAGTTTCCAAGGGCATAAGCTGCCGTACGACGCATTTCATCATCCGCTTCTTTAGTGATCACTTCCTTCAAAAGTGTGATCGCGGCCGCATCATGGCGATTTCCTATCGAATTTAATGCTGCTTTCCTGACCTCGCGGCTCTTGGCGTCTTTGAGGATGACGCGCAATGATTTGGTTGCCTCATCACTGTTGAAATTGCCGAGGGAATATGTTGCTGTCTTTGCCAAATCATTGTTTGACTCAGTCGTTGCGACTTCGGCGAGAAATGGAATGACATCACTCATGCCAAGGTTGGCAAGCGAATACAGTGCAGCTTTCCGGACTTCAATATCCGCCTGCGACCGGACAATTTGTTTCAACGAACCGTACGCCTCTGCCTTGCGTGTGTTGCCGAGTGCGTACACGGCGCTTCTTCGCACGGAATTACTCATGTCCTTCACGGCGATGTCGGCCAGTTTGGGTATCACTCTCGGAGCGTCGAAATTCCCCAAAACATAGACAATCTTTTCCCGCAGCTTGTCACTTTTGGAATTGTCATACAGGTTTATGATGGCCGTGAGTGCGCGCTCGTCTCCCGTGTTTTGCAGTGCGTAGAGCGCCTGGAGCTTGATTTCCTCGTCCTCGTTTTCCTGCATCGACCGTACGACGGGCTCGTACTCTTTCTTTCCCTGGTTGACAAGAACGCTCGCAATCCGGATCATATTCGTTTTCGCTTCGTCCGCCCAGCTACTTTTTGGCTTCGATTTCACAAAATCTTCATAGTGCTTGAAGACCGTTTCGAGGTTATCGCCGAGTTTTTCACGAGTGTAACATTTCCAGTATCGAGCTGCGTCCGTCCACGAATTCCGCGGGTGTTTGGCAATGAAAGCATCCATGCTCTTTTCCGCATCGGCCCACTTTTGATCGAGGATAAGGTTATACGCCTCCTGATAAGCTTTGGCTGCGGGATCCTGTGATTTTGAAGGAGGCTGGGGTGTCTGGCCTGCCAACAAAGACGCCGGAGATATCATGGAAATCTCTTCAGCCAGGGCGGCTGGATGAAGCATGGGGCTTTCCAGCATCGACAGCGACATCTCGAGCTGTGGCATTGTCATGTCTATCTGTGGCATCGCGAGCTCGATCTGTGGCATCGCGAGTTCAACCTGTGGCATCACCAGTTTCATATGTTCCAAGGCGATCATCGATTCGACCGGCAGCTCAGGTATCATGAAGATTCCTAAATCCGGCATGGCAAGTTGAGGCAAAGGCGTGAGGTGCAGTTTGAAGGGAGTTTTGTCCACCTCTGGCGCCTTCGAAGGAGGCGGTGTTTGGGCGGTCAGCAAAGAAGCTATCAGAGCTACGTTCATGAATGCTATGAAGGAGCGTTTCACTGTTCCATCTTCCTTTCTGGTGAATGGTTTCATTGTGTTCATAGGCTTGACGAAGTCAGAATGCCTGACCGGGGGTCGTTGTCGATCTTTCCCCGCGTTCAATTTCTGCGAGGTTAATCTTTAACAATATGTTTCTGTGTGCCACCCCGCCTTTGACGATTTCCACTCCGGGAGAATCATATCCTGCTTCCAGGTGGGCGATTTGCAGCAGAATGATTTCGAGGTCGCCGACGAGCCTCCGGAGTCTCATATGCGACGGATCATTCAGCGAAACGGACAACTCCCGAGATTCACGGAGCAAATCTCTGGATACCTCTTTCTGCCTCGCGAGGTTGATTCTTGATGACTTCAGCAATTCCGGTTCGACGTTGACAAGTCCGACCAAAAGGATCTTCGACCTTTCGAGGTAATCATACGTTCTCGATTCAATGGAAGCCGTTTGAAAAGCTCCCACTTCCGTTCGAGCAACTTGATCTTCAAAGGTATTCTCCTGGTTTCCGGGCATAGAGATTCTCCACAAAGCAAATGTCACGAGAACAAGTCCCAACGCAGAAGCAAACCCGACGGCAAATTGTTTGCGTTGGCCGAGAACCGAGAGAATGAATTCTCCAACAGAAGAACGAGTTTCCTGTTTCGACTCTTCTAGTCTTCTCTCCACCTTGCCGGCAAACAACTGCCAATATGTTTCCGGACGCTCGTTTGACGGGTTCAGGGATTGTGGCCAAATAAGTTGGAGGGTCGATTGGAGTTCTTTGAGCTCCGACATGCATTTCCCGCACTTTCCAAGATGAGCATCGATCTTTTGCCGTTCTGTCTCCGGTAATTGCTCATACACATAATCGTAGAGATTTTCTTGCACAATTGAATGTCTCATCGCGCTACCTCATGTTGTAAGAACAAAAGCTGTGATTTCATTTTTTTCAGACCACGATGTAGATGAGTTTTGACTGTGCCTTCGGAGCAATCAAGAATCCGGCTTACTTGTCTTGTCGAGAGTCCTTCGAGGTGTCTGAGGATCACCACGGCACGCTGAAGCGTTGGAAGTTCATGCAATGCGCGTTCTAAAAAATGTGATTGAATGAATATTCCGATGCACTTTGACAAAAGCCTCTTGAGATACGTCGTCTGCATCGTCATGGTCGGTCAAAAGTCCGTACGCGACGTTGTATGCTTGCTTCATATGGCGCTGCACCAACTCTCGAAACGCTTCATGATTTCCTTCCCGCACCTGTTGAATAAGCTGCTGCTCATTAATCTCGGGCCAGCCTGGCCGAACGGGCATTCAGGATTCCTGTTGACTTTGGTGGTTAGACGATGTATGTGGTTGTGCCGTTGACAATCATAGATAGCATTTTTTCGGATGAGAATTAGGGAACACGCTTCCTTCCCGCTCCTTTTCTCTTTCCCAAAAATTGGCTATACTCAAACATGTTCATTATTCAGGAAACCACCATTGAAGAGCCCATTGCCGGCATCAAGTTTGCCTGCGATCTCAATGCCTGCAAAGGAGCCTGTTGCACACTCCCGGGAGGAAAAGGCGCTCCCCTTCTCGACTCAGAAATCGCTGAAATCCAGAAAGCCTTTCCGGTAGTCAGGGAAAACCTGAGCCTCGAGCATCTGGCCCGGATCGAAGAGAAAGGCTTATTTGAGGGCTCGGAGGGAGATTACACAACCCCGTGTTACAAGAATCGAGCCTGCGTTTTCGTCACTTATGAAAACGGAATTGCGAAATGTTCTTTCGAAAAAGCCTACCTGAAGGGCGATATCTCCTGGCGTAAACCGCTTTCCTGCCATTTGTTCCCTCTTCGTGTCGACCGGCTAGCCCATGACCGTATCCGTTTCGAATTTATCAGTGAATGCGGCCCCGCCCTGGACAAAGGCAACCTCGAAGATGTTTATCTCTCTGATTTTCTCAAAGAATCGCTCGTTCGCGCCTACGGCGAGGCGTGGTATAAGAAATTCATCGACCTTTGCGAGACCGTCCGGTCGGGCAAGGTCGCATATGAGGAGCACAGGCCGTGGCTGCCATGATGAACCTGTCCCAGCAGCTTCGGCTCGGGCTGAAGCTTACGCCGCAGCAGGTTCAATACCTTAAGCTGCTGCAATTGCCGACGCTGGCCCTCGAACAACGAATCAAGATGGAGCTGGAGATCAATCCTGTTCTCGAACCCATGGAGGAAATGGAGCAGGTGCTTGAGCAGGAAGAGCCGGCAACGGTCGCTGAAGCCGAAGACGAGGCCGAGGCAAAAACCGAAGATTCTTACACATTGGAAGACTATTTGAACGATGACCTTGCCGGCCACAAGGCCCCCGATACGTTCAGACAGAATAACGAAGACGAGGACGGATACGAATCCCCCGTGCCATCTTCAGTACCGCTGTCGGAACGCCTTTTGGCTCAATTCCGGCTCTCCAATACCGACGAAACGGATACCCTTATCGCCGAGGAGATCATCGGCAATATCGACTCAGACGGCTACCTGCGCCGCGACCTTGCGCTTGTCCTTCAAGATCTGAACCTCAGTTTCGGCCTTGAGATCCCGTTGGAAAGAGCGGAAGTCGTCCTCAAGCAAATCCACATGCTCGAGCCGCCGGGGATTGCCGCCAGGTCCCTGCAGGAATGCCTGATTGCCCAGCTGAAAGGACGTGCCTGTGAAATGACGTTGAAACAGCTCGGACTTAAAATTCTCGAACAACAATTTGATGATTTTAAAGCCAAGCGATTCGATGAACTTGCCCGAAGCCTTCGTGTGGGGACGGAGACACTCAAAAAAGTCTTTGATGTCATTCAACACCTGAACCCCAAACCGGGAGACGGTGAATTCTCTGCCCAGGAAAACTACGTCACGCCCGATTTCATCGTTGCAAGAGATAATGGCGATTTTATCATCACATTAAACGACCGCAATGTACCGACCCTGCGCATCAACAACGCCTACCGGGATCTGATTGCACCGAAAGGGAAAAAGGTTTCGGCTGAAACAAAAGACTTTGTGAAGAAGAAGTTCGAGGCAGCAAAATGGTTTATCGCTTCCATTCACCAACGGCGTGAGACGCTCTTGAAAGTGATGCATGCGATCCTTGACAGGCAGAGACAATGGTTTGAGGAAGGTGAAAACCTCAAGCCCATGATTTACAAGGATGTCGCGGGCGTGGTCGGCGTTGATATTTCAACCATCAGCCGCGTGGTCAACAGCAAATATGTCCAGACCGAGTTTGGGGTGTATCCGTTGAGGTACTACTTTACTTCCGGCCTTGAATCCGACAACGGCGAAGATGTATCCAACCAGGCGGTGAAACAACGTGTCAAAGACATCATTTCTTGCGAAGACTCGCAGAATCCTCTCAACGACGATAAAATTGCCGAGATGCTGCAGAAAGAAGGCATCCGCATTGCGCGTCGTACTGTGGCAAAATACCGCGAGCAGTTGAGCCTCCCGATTGCCCGCATGAGAAAAAAAATCTAAATAATACTGAATTCACCCATGAAGACCACGGCAATACATGCCACAACGATTATCGGGTTGCGGCACAACGGAAAAGTCGCCATCGGTGGAGACGGGCAGGTAACGGTCGGCGCCACCATGATGAAGCAAAACTCAAACAAGATCCGGAAACTGTACAACAATTCCGTCCTCGTCGGTTTTGCCGGGACGGCTGCAGATGCATTCAACCTCGTCGACCGTTTTGAAGAGAAACTGGAACAGTTTCAGGGACAGCTCGTTCGTGCATCTGTGGAACTCGCCAAACTCTGGAGAACCGATAAATACCTCCGCCAGCTCGAGGCCTTGCTTGCCGTGCTGGATAAGGATCACGCTCTCGTAATCTCCGGAACGGGAGACGTTATTGAGCCCGACGACAGCATTGTCGCCGTTGGCTCAGGCGGAAGTTTCGCTCTTGCCGCGGCCCGCATGCTGGTAAAGCACACGAAACTCAACGCCAGGGAAATCGTCAAGGAGTCCCTGGAAACAGCCGCTGATATCTGCATTTACACGAACAAGAATTTTCATATTGAAGAATTGTAGCCGGTAGGGGCTGTCCAAAAAGTGAAGGCCGCGGGCGCCACGAACCATTTCGTGGCGCTGAAAGGCCTGTTAAGCTGATTCTTTAAGTGCCACGGTGTGGACCGTGACACCAAAGGTGAAGGCGACTTTTTGACAACCTCTGCACGATTATGAGAGAGAGGACTATCTGAACCCTAAAGCCAAAACAAATACCACCCATGAGTTGACACCCCGCGAGATCGTTCGGGAGCTCGACAAGTATATTGTCGGCCAGAACGACGCAAAAAAGTCGGTTGCGATCGCGTTGAGAAACCGATGGAGACGTCTGCACGCGCCGGAGAGCCTGCGCGAAGAAATCATGCCGAACAATATCATTCTCATCGGGCCAACGGGTGTGGGAAAAACGGAAATTGCGCGCCGGCTCGCAAAACTTGCCCATGCACCTTTTATCAAGGTTGAGGCGTCAAAGTATACGGAAGTGGGTTACGTAGGGCGGGATGTAGAGTCGATGATACGCGACCTCACTGAGATCGCAGTCAACATGGTAAAAGCGGAAAAAACGGCCGGAGTGCAGGGCCGGGCAGCGGAGCTCGCCGAAGAGCGCATCCTGGACATCCTTGTGCCCCCGGTTCGACGGCATCGTGCGGTGGAGGCTGTTTCAGGCGCGCCAGAGGTGGAGGAGGATCAGGATAAAACGCGGCAGAGATTTCGGGAAAAACTTCGCTCCGGTGCAGTGGACGAGCGAATGATTGAGGTCGAGGTGTCACTGCCCCAAATGCCGATGATGCAAGTCATGGGCCCCGTATCTCTGGAGGAAATGGGGATCAATATCCAGGACATGTTCAGCAACATTCTTCCGAAGAAGAACAAGCACCGGAAAATGTCGGTTGCCGAGGCGAAAGCATTTCTCTCACAGGAGGAAGCGCAAAAGCTGATTGACATGGACAAAGTCGTCAAGGAAGCCCTCCAGCGTGTGGAGAATTCAGGGATTGTGTTCGTCGATGAGATCGATAAAATTGCAGGGAGTCGGGGGCAGCAAACCGGCGGGCCGGATGTCTCACGCGAAGGAGTGCAGCGAGACCTCCTGCCCATTGTCGAGGGGTCCAGCGTAACGACAAAATACGGCATGGTGAAGACGGACCACGTGCTGTTCATAGCATCGGGAGCGTTTCACGTCGCAAAACCCTCCGACCTGATTCCCGAACTTCAGGGGCGTTTTCCCATTCGCGTCGAGCTGAAAAGTCTCACTCAGGATGATTTTGTCAGAATCCTCTCTTTACCACAAAACGCCCTCCTCAAACAATACGCGGCTCTCCTTGAGACGGAAGGAGTGAAGGTACAATTTGACGACGAAGCGGTGAGTGAAATTGCGCGCATTGCATACGAGGTGAACGAGCAAATCGAAAACATCGGTGCGCGGCGGCTTCACACCATCATGACGACCTTGCTTGAGGAAATCCTTTACGACGCACCAGACGGTTTGAAATCAACGTCCCTGAACGTGACGAAGCAACTCGTTCAGGAGAAGCTGAATTCGATCGTGAAGAACAGGGATTTGAGCAGGTATATACTGTAAAGCAGAAGGTCGGCCCGAAGGCCGACCTCTGTCTGTCAGTGAAACTTCTCGTCTTTGGGCGGAGGTTGGAATCCAAACATCTGCGCGCCGGCCATCTCGCCGGCGATTTTTATTTCTCCGAACTTCTTCTCGTATTTTTCGGTGTTGTCCTTGAGAGCGTTCAGGAGCATTTTTGTATGCTGGGGCGTCATCACAATCCTCGAAAGAACCTTTGCCTTGGGAATGCCGGGGAGGACGCGAGTGAAATCAATAACAAATTCGGCCGGCGAGTGCGTAATAATGGCGAGGTTTGAGTATATCCCTTCCGCTTCTTTTTCGCCAAGTTCGATGTTAATCTGTTGCTGCTGTTGAATTGGGTCGCTCATGATTGTTCTTTCTCCATCCCCGTAACTCTCGAGACGGTCGACTAGTTGCCTTTTCGGATTTTGTCAGCTTGCTCAAACGCCTTCATAGCCTTGTCTTTATTTCCCAAACGCGCATAAATCGTGCCGAGAGTCTCCCATACCTGAGGGTCATCCTGGCGCAGCTGTGTTGCTTTTTCCATATAGGGCAATGATTGCCTGAACTTGTCCTTGTATTCGTCAGTCTCCCGCCCTTTTTCATCCGCCTCTTTGATGATGTCGACGCCCCAGTTGTAATAGGAAGCGCCCAGGTCAAATACTGCGTCGCCGTACTCAGGGTCAATTTTCACAGCTTCGGTAAACTGCGCGATGGAAGCCGTGTAATTCCCGTCTGTCCTGTAAAGGACTCCGAGCAAATAACGAATGGTTTTGTTCTGCGGCTCATTTTTTGCGGCGAGTTCATATGCTCTGATGGCGTCTTTGATTCGTCCCGACTCGACGTATGCCCGCAAAAGAAACGTGAGGTTCTCGTTATCCGCAGGTTCCACGTCTCTGACGTCCTCTAATGCTTTAATAGCACGTTCAAATTCGACGAGACCAAGCTTGAACTCCGTCGAATCAACATTGGCAGCATACGGAGACGTGAACGTTTTTTGCGACACTTTGTCTCCTTCGATCACCAGCTTCAGTTTATAGGTGTTGTAGGTCCATTCTTCCCTCCTGCTCGCTCTCGTCCCTTTTTTGACGTTATCCGGCGCGCCCAGACTCTTCAGGACGTCATTCTTATTGGTTCCCTTCTTCACGTCGTCGAGATTCTTCAGGCCCCTGAGTTTTCCGGCGTTGTCGCCTTCAAACTTGGTCTTGTGGTCGTAACCTCGTTGCAGGTAGATCCTTCCCGCGCGTTTCAGCGATTCAACGTCTTTGCCTCGTTTCCAGGCTTCTTCAAAGGCTTTCAAGGCGTTGTTGAAATCCCCTTTGTTGTTATACGCGTAACCCAAATACCGGTAGCTGAGCGAAGTGTCGGGCCAGGCCTCAGCTGCTTTCTGAAACTCCTCGATAGATTTCTCATAATACTCCGTTGAATCGCTGCTGGCTCGGTCAAGGTACGTCACGCCGTTGTTGAGGTGATTACCCCATCGATTATATCGCATACCGCGAATCTCGCTCGCATGTTTAGCGGAAAGTTTGAGAGCTTGATCAAAGGCGAAATTCATCCCCACATAATCGCTCTTGTCCGATTTCAGCCCCCCGAGCAGGAACCACGCCTCTTCGTTCCCGGGATTCTTCTGCACCTCGGTTTCGAGGTTTTTGATTGCAGCGTCATAGTTCTTCTGCTGAATGTACAGTTTCGCACTTGTCATTTCCGTGGAGCCGCACTGATACGCTTGAAACATCAGCGAGGACAGCACGAGAAGCGAAAACCAGAATTTGAAATTGTGTTTCATTGGTTCGTCCTTCAGGTTCGTGGTGAGGTCTTCATTTTCAGTTGTCAAAAAAAATATACCGAACCGTTCTTCGAATATCAAGAAGGTTCTGGGAACTTTGACTTTCGGTCGATTTATGGATAGATTTATCAGGACAATATGAGCCCTTCGAATTGCACATTTTGCAACATCATCTCGAGAAAGCTCCCCGCCGAAATTCTCTTTGAGAACCAGCACGTCGTTAGCATCCTCGACATCAACCCCATTCACTTCGGCCATGCGCTGGTCATTCCGAAATCTCATTGCAAGGATTTCATCGATTTACCGCGCGAGTTCCTCCCCGAGATATTCCATTGCGCTCAAATCGTCGCTCAAGCAATGGTGACCGGTTTGCGACTCGAGGGTTTTAATATTTTTTCCAACAACGGCCGTATTGCCGGCCAGTCCGTTTTTCATTTCCATCTGCATGTGACGCCCCGCTATGAGGACGACAATATCAAATTCGTTCTGAAGCTGAAGTCATACGAGAACGGTGAGATGGAGCGTTATGCAGGGGTCATCAGGCAACATATCAAGACGTAGAACAGGAGAACACGATGTCTCAATATGTAAAGTTAACTCCACCTTCCAGAGGACAAAAGATCACATTTTCGGTCGGAAACCTCCAGGTTCCGGATAATCCCATTATTCCATTCATCGAGGGAGACGGAACCGGACCGGATATTTGGCATGCATCACAACTGGTCTTCGATGCGGCGGTGGAAAAAGCATACGGAGGAAAGAGAAAAATCGCCTGGTTCGAGGTTTTTGCCGGGGAAAAGGCCAATTCCGTGTATGGGCCGAATACATGGCTCCACGATGACACTCTTTTAGCCATCAAAGAACATGTCATTGCCATCAAAGGCCCTTTGACGACGCCCGTGGGGGGCGGCATCCGCTCGATAAACGTCACACTCAGGCAAATACTCGACCTTTATGTGTGCCTCCGTCCTGTAAGGTATTTCACCGGCGTTCCCTCTCCGGTAAAAAACCCCGAACGTGTTGACATGGTGATTTTCCGGGAAAACACAGAGGATATCTACGCCGGCATCGAGTGGAAATCGGGCACACCCGAAGCAAAGAAAGTGATTGAATGGCTGCAAAAAGAAATGGGAGTGAAGAAGATACGCTTCCCCGAAAGTTCCAGCATTGGCATAAAGCCTGTCTCAGCTGAAGGGACGGACAGGCTCGTCCGGGCGGCGGTGAAATACGCACTTGACAATGATCGAAAATCGGTTACCCTCGTTCACAAAGGAAACATCATGAAATTCACTGAGGGCGGATTCCGGGACTGGGGGTACGAACTGGCAAAACGTGAATTCAAGGGACAGCCTTTGGACGGCGGACCGTGGGTAAAACTGCCGAATGGCGTTGTCGTGAAAGATGTGATCGCCGACGCTTTTTTGCAGCAGATTCTGACGAGACCTGCGGAGTACGATGTGATCGCTACGCTGAACCTGAACGGCGATTATATTTCAGATGCACTTGCGGCACAGGTTGGCGGAATCGGCATCGCTCCGGGAGGCAACATCAACTACGAAAACGGTTTTGCCGTGTTCGAGGCGACTCATGGAACTGCTCCGAAGTATGCCGGCCAGGACAAGGTGAATCCCGGTTCTGTCATTCTTTCCGGCGAAATGATGCTTCGCTACATGGGATGGAAAGAAGCAGCAGACCTGATCATCAAAGGATTGGAAAATGCCATCCAGTCGAAAGTTGTAACGTACGACCTCGCCCGCCTGATGGAAGGCGCAAAGGAAGTTAAGTGTTCGGAGTTTGGTGAAGCAATCGTGAAAAATATGTGACGGAGCAGAGACCTGACAGGTCTTAATCGAATTCTCGGGAGACCTGTCAGGTTTACCATGTCAAGCCATAAGCGTCAATAATGACTGACGCAGACCAAGCATCAATTTAGCCCGGCCCTTAAGCTCGGGCTATTTTGCTTTCTTGATAACCTCTCCAAATTTCTGTATCATTCACATGAAACTCTTCACTTTTGGAGGATTGGAATGCCCGCAACTGTTCAAAAACCGATTCAGGAACAGGAAAAAGACGTTGACGTTCTTGTGCAGGAGCCGGCGAAAGTTATTCTGTACAACGACGAGGTCCACACGTTCGATGAGGTGATTGGCCAGATTATCAAAGCCATTCGTTGCGAGTCGGTGAAAGCTGAAGCGTTGACGTGGGAAGTCCACAACACGGGCAAAGCAGTCGTTTTTGAAGGCCCAATGGATGAATGCATGCTGGTTTCGGCGGTGCTGGAAGAAATAGCATTGCATACACAAATTGAAGTTTAAATGACCTCTTCTGAAATCCGGAATAGCTTCCTCAAATTCTTTGAAGAACGCGGCCACTCGATTGTTCCGAGCTCGCCTGTTGTCCCCTACGACGACCCTACGCTGCTCTTCACGAATGCAGGGATGAACCAGTTTAAGGATGTGTTTCTTGGAACCGGTCGACGGCCGTACAAAAGGGCGGTCGACACGCAAAAGTGCATTCGTGTCAGCGGGAAACATAATGACCTCGAAGAAGTCGGCAGGGATACGTATCACCACACGTTTTTCGAGATGCTCGGCAACTGGTCGTTCGGCGATTATTACAAGAAGGAGGCAATCGAGTGGGCGTGGGAATTGCTGACGAAGGTTTGGGAGCTTCCGAAGAACAGGCTTTGGGCTACCGTTTACAAGGATGACGAGGAAGCTGAGCAACTGTGGAAAAAAGTGACAGATATTGATCCGACGCATGTCCTCCGATTTGGCGAGAAGGACAATTTTTGGGAAATGGGTGAAACGGGTCCTTGCGGGCCGTGTTCTGAAATTCACATGGACCGAACGCCGGGTGGTAACGCGCCCGCTTCCATGGTCAACGCCGGGCATCCGGAAATGATGGAAATATGGAACCTCGTGTTCATCCAATATGATCGTGATGCAAGCGGCAAGCTTACACCATTGCCGGCCAAGCATGTGGATACGGGCATGGGGTTTGAGCGCATGTGCGCGGTTTTACAAAACAAGGAATCGAATTACGATACTGATGTCTTTTCTCCCTTGTTAAGTCGGATCTCAGAGATCACCGGCAAGACTTACCAAGCGAGTCTTGAAGACGGGGGTGTCGACCGTTCTCGTGGTCAAACCGGTTCTTCCGTGTCAATTCAGCAATCCGAAATCGATGTTGCGATGCGCGTTGTTGCCGACCACCTGCGGGCTCTGACGTTTGCTATCGCAGACAGTGCAATTCCATCGAACGAGGGGCGCGGATATGTTTTACGAAGACTCTTACGTCGGGCTGCAAGATTCGGTCGCAATCTCGGTATGGACAAACCGTTTATTTACAAGTTGGTGCCGACATTGGTGGAAGCGATGGGTTCTTCATTTCCAGAGATATCGCAGAAACGAGAGCATATTGAAAAGGTCATAAAGGGAGAGGAAGAAGGGTTCAACAACACGTTAGATCGAGGGTTGAATGTATTTAACGATATTGCCCTGGAGACTCTACATTCGCAGTTTCAAAAAGAAGGCTACTATTATCGTTCGTAGGTGAATTCAGCGCGGCCCAATGGAATGTGAGCCTCAGTAGAAAATTCTTCAACGAAATACCACAATTAAGGGAAGTCGACGTTTTCGGGTTGTACGACACATACGGTTTTCCATTCGATTTGACTGCTTTGTTGGCCAAGGAACGAGGGTTTGAAATCAATGAACTTGCTTTTCAAAGACTGATGAAGGATCAACAAGATCGGTCCAGAAAATCGTCAAAATATGAATGGGTCGCGGGTCCGGCGGTCTCACTTTGGCTGAAAGACGGTGAGGATATCAAAATCAAAGCTGCCGTCGAGAACAAATTAAAGAATGCTTCTTTTGAATATGAAGGTTTTGAAGTTGACGCTCAGATACTATCATCGCCTTTGACATACACGCTGGGAGACGAAAACAAATTCAAAAGGTTCATTTCAGGACTTGTGTTAGATAAAACGACTTTTTACGCAGAGAGCGGAGGACAAGTCAGTGATACCGGTGCACTACTATTCGACTTAGTTGATTCAAAATTGGCTTTACCTGTTCTATCACTTGACAAGCAATACGGGAAGATAGTCCATGTGATTGACGATCGGAACATCGATATAAATGAGATAATTCGTAAATGTGTTTCTGTCCAAACTCGAATCGATGTGGACCGCCGCCTATCCATCATGCGAAACCACACAGCAACACATCTTGTTCATGAGGCTTTACGTCGGGTTTTAGGAGAACACCTGCATCAACACGGCTCGCTCGTCGACGACAAGCATTTGCGATTCGACTTCAATCATTTCGACAAAGTCTCACCGGAGCAGCTCCAGGCAATTGAAGAAATGGTGAACGCCAAAATTTCTGAGGCGATCCAGGTTCAAGCGCTGAATGACCCCAAAGGATGGGTTTCAATCGAGGAGGCGAAAAAGCGCTGGTCGAACGTGAAGATGTTCTTCGGCGACAAATACGGCGACAAAGTTCGTGTTGTCGAGATCGACCCGAAGTTTTCTGTCGAGCTTTGCGGCGGCACGCACGTCAAATCCACGAATGAAATCGGCTATTTCAAATTCCGAACTGAAGGCAGCGTTGCCAGCGGAGTGCGCAGAATAGAAGCGGTGACGCACGATTTCGCTTTCGAGTTGTTGAAGCTTCAGGAAAAATCCCT
>JACPSI010000055.1 GCA_016193365.1 Ignavibacteriales bacterium | reverse complement strand
GTAGCCAATTGCCTTGTCGACTAGTTGCTTGCAGCGGAATTGCTCATTCGAAGGCGTCGAGAGCCCATAGCCGTTGTTTTCAATCAGGAAAATGACTGGAAGTTCCCACACCGCCGCAACGTTCACGGCCTCGTGAAAGTCGCCTTCGCTCGTGCCGCCGTCGCCCGAAAAAACGAGGGCAATATCTTTTGATGAATCGAGATTGCTGGCGAGCGCAAGTCCGTCCGCCACGCCCAGCATGGCGCCGAGATGCGAAATCATGCCGATGATGTGGTATTCCGGTGCGCCGAAATGGAAAGACCTGTCCCGGCCTTTGGTAAAACCTGAAAGCTTGCCTTCCCACTGTGCAAAAAGTTTTCGGAGAGGAATATCTCGCGATGTGAAAACGCCAAGGTTTCGGTGCAGCGGGAGGATCCAATCCGATTCGTTCAGCGCCAGCGTGCAGCCGACGGAAATAGCTTCCTGGCCGATGCCGGAAAACCATTTGCTGAGTTTTCCCTGTCGAAGAAGCAGAAGCATTTTTTCTTCGATCATCCGAGGCAGCAAGAGTCCCTCGTACATTTTCACAAGATCCTCTTTCGGATGTTTCTCGCCGTTGAGAGGAATCGATACGGGGGAGAGATTCCTATGGTTTTTTACGGCGGAGGCTGGCTTTTTGCGGCGGGATATTCTGGCTGCGTGCTTCACGACGGACAAAAGATGCGAAAAAATTGGTCAGTGAAGCAAGGTACGGTTTTCTTCAGGTTGTTCTTTGTAGCCTTCAAAAACCCATTCGGGCGGAATCAACTCATTGAGCTTGGTCCGGAGTTCTTGAGGCAGGATGCTCAGGCCAACCTGGTACGAGGCGTTTGTCCAGCCGAAACCCTCGCGCGTGATGTACGAAAATTTCGTACCGACATTGCCGTATTCGGCAAACACCTCGTGCGATCGTTTGACGACGTCGTATTTCTCTGCGATTGTGCCGTTGTAGTTCGTTGCATTCGACACGATCGTATACAGCCATTTATACATGAGCCGGTGCGCAATCGATTCGTACCCGTAATCTGTCAGGCCCTGCCATGCGATCATTTGATGAGGAGCCCATCCGTACGGATAATCCCACTGACGCTGCGGCCTTTCGGATGTAATCGGACCACGAGATTCCTTCGTCGTGCTTGCAATTCCTCCAGGTTCTTCCAAAAGTCCGAGCGCTTTCTCGACTATCCGTTCACCTTGGTGTCCGCTTGCGGCACCGGCCCATATCGGATAGAACGTTGTGGCGCTCACATAATCCGTTTGTCCGCCATTGACGACATCATAGTCGAAATACATGCCTCGCTCTTCGTTCCAGAGATAACGATTCAAAAGCTCAAGACGTTTGGCCGCACGGTCGGACCAATCGGAGCTTGAGAGAACCTCTCCGTCAGGCAAGATAAAATTTCCTTTGAATTCTCTGCGAATAAGGAGAGCAGCGTCTTTTTCAATTTTGTAGAGTAACGCATTCAAATCGACGGTGGCAAGGTTTGCACAACGGCCTTCAAGTCGGTAACTGGTATCGTGCCCGGACTCGCGCATGGCTCTGTCGTGAATAAAATATTCCCCGAGCTCGGCAGACCGGATTCGGCCTGATGTAAACAATCGCTCAAACTCCTTCGGGCTCATTCTTACACGTTTGGCAAAGTCCGCATAGACAGCGTCGTAATGGCCCGGCTCTACTTCAGGCGCCGGACCCGAACCCGTATCAAAGTACCGGCTCAAGCCTGTCGTCGTCAGATGGTCCTTGCTCATCCAGATAGTGCGATATTCGTTGATGACGGCGGTGAGAGCTTTTCCCAGCCAGGATTTCGACGACTCGTTTTTGGGGAGCTTGTCATAGACAGCTTTGATCATCGACGAGAGGAACGGAGGTTGAGAGCGCGTGAGAAAGTAGGTCCTGTTGGCGTTGAGAATCTTTCCGTAGTGTTCGATCTCATAAACGAAATTGTCGACGATGGCTTTTGCCAGGTCGATGTTACCATCCTCGAGAAGGCCAAGCACGATAAAGTAGCTGTCCCAGCCGTACATTTCGTTGAACCGACCACCAGGCACAACAAATGGGACTCCGTCCGTTTGGCCGGATTTTGAGGTTTTCATCTTCAGAGTCAAAAGCCCATGCCTGCCGTCGAGACGGCGGACATAACTCGCATCTATTCGTTCGGGAAGGGCTGCGGCTTTCATTTTGATGTCAGGATACTTTCGCGAGACCAAAGAGAAATACGAAAGCGCAAGCGAATCCGACGCCGGCACATAGACATAGCGGAATCCGTCTGACGACCGCGCCTTTTCATCCGACAAAACAGTGGCGATTCCCTGTTCGTCGATGCGGCGCGTCAGACCTTGCCAGTACAATGCGCGGATCATTCGTGAAATACGGTCCGCCGGCGGCTCGAAGATTGTTGTTGGATCGAGTGTGAGTTTCGGCTGTCCCTGTTCCTCAGCCAATTTCAAGTCCTGCAGAAGGTTCGAGAGGTAGTATGTCCCCGAAATTTCCATTCTGCGCCCCGCCGTTGTCTCCGTCCAAAAATGCTTGTCGCCTCTTGCTGTGCCGGGGACGCGAGGGTCGTCAATCGTTATTTTCTTGTCCCCGTCTGTGTCTTCATCGAGAATCAGAGCCTGAATTGCCTCCGATACATTCACAGACATTGAATCTTGATTTTTTGTTGCGGGACTTATGTTGAGGAGTGAGAGGACGATAATGAGGGTCACGACGGCAAGGCCACCGACGGTAAGCGTCGCCCTCAGGAAGATTTTTGCGGATGGGCTGTCAAAATATTCTTTGTTCGCCAAGGGTCACATCATGGGCTGTTCACGCGAGTTTGGAAAAGCTCAGACGAGTTATGCCTTGCCGGCAAATGCTTTCAGGAGACGATGAACTTCCTGAATACTCTGAACGGTGTATCGGGCATGCGTATTGGCGATGCCCACTTTAATCGAGACGGCCGATTCGGGGAGGACTTTGAACAAATCCTCATCCGTCCAGTCGTCGCCGATGGAAAACACGAAGTCAAAATTGTCCGAGGAAAGCATGTGAAGGCCGATGCTACCTTTGTTGATTCCTGCGGCTCGAACCTCGATGATCTTGTTCCCGCGCAGAACCTGGAGGTCGATGTTGGCCGTGAAATTCGTCAGATGGTCCAAAAGTTCGCGGGCGAGGACATTCGATTGTTCCGGGTCGGCCGACCGATAATGCCATACCAACGAGTAGTCTTTTTCCTCCACCGATGAACCGGGGAGCCGGTCGCCGTATAATTGAAGGATGGGCAGGATGTGAGATTTCCAGTCCGCCGTCTGCTCCTTGAACATTTTCCAATCTTCTTTCGGCTTTCTGATCCAGATGCCGTGTTCTGCAACGAGCGTCATGCACAAGTCGCCAAACCACTGCTGTAATGTTGCTTTATCCCTTCCGCTGATCAAGACGACTGTGTTTCGGGAATCTTTTGACAACTGCGTGAGCACTGCTGAAACATCGGCACCAGGTGTCGCCATTTCGGGACGACGGACGAAAGGTACAAGCGTCCCGTCATAATCGAGGAAAATCAAACGGCGTTTACTTCGTGAATAATCGGTGATGACCGACTGCTTCAGCTGTTCCGACAGGAGTTTTACGTAGAACTTACTCTGCACCTCGCGCATCGCAAGAAGCTGTGAAAGAAAATCGCCGGCCCACCGGATAACGTTGTACCGCTTGATGCGGTCGCGCATGATGCGGTTTCTTCGCTGCTGCTCTCCCGCCGGCATCTCGACCGCTTCAGCCATGGCCGCAGATATTTCCTGTCGATTGTTCGGATTGACGATAATGGCTTCGCCGAGCTCTTTAACAGCGCCGGCCATTTCACTGAGGACGAGAACTCCAGTGTTATCAACGCGGCACGCAACGTATTCCTTCGCGACTAAATTCATCCCATCCCTTAACGGTGTCACGAGGGCGACGTCGCTCACGTGGTAGAGTGCGATCAACGAATGAAACGGCACCTGTCTGTATTGATACACAACAGGCGTCCAGCTGATACTTCCAAACTTTCCGTTGATTTTACCCACCAACTCCTCGATTTGCTTCTTTGTTTTGTCGTATTGGTCAACGCCGATTCTCGATGGCACTACGATCATCAACAGCACGACTTTTTCTCTGTACCGGGGCTGTGTTTCCAGCAGAATCTCGAATCCTTCCAGGCGATTCAGAATCCCTTTTGTGTAATCCTGCCGGTCGACGGAGAGTATGATTTTCACGCCGGGAAGTGATTTTTTCAGATCTTTGATTTCCTGAACACTTGCGGGATTCTCCAGCGCCGTAACAAACCGGTCAACGTCGATGCCCATTGGAAAGGTTTCTGTCCTGACCACGCGGTCTGCCGTCAGGATGAGGCCCATGTTGTGGTCATGGCCGAGGATGCGAACGATGCATTGCAAGAAATGCTGCGTGTAATCGTAGGCGTGAAAGCCCAACACATCAGATCCCATGAGGCCGTCGAGGAGATCCTTGCGCCATTCACCTGGAAGGAGACGGAAAATCTCGTACGAGGGAAAGGGGATATGAAGGAAAAACCCTATGAGAGCACCGGGCGCCCTCGTCTTGATCATGTTGGGCAGCAGCAACAGGTGATAATCGTGAATCCACACGAGGTCATCGGGTTTCACAACTTCCTGAATGGCCTGAGCGAAAACCTGGTTCACGTTTTTGTACTGTTGCCACTGATCTTCCTGATATGCGGTGTAGGTTGGGAAGTAATGGAACAGCGGCCAGATGGTTTTGTTGCAGAACCCCAGATAAAACTGGTCCATTTCTTCTTCCGAGAGAAACACGGGATACGAGGAAAACTTCGACCGTGCAACGGATTTCAATTCCTCTTTGTTTTCCTCCGAGACCGTTCCGCCCGGCCAGCCAATCCAGAGATACTCACTGATGTTGGACGTGTTCGTGCCGACGGTTTTCAGGAACGACGACAGCCCGCTGACAAGCCCGCCCGCGCTCTCGCCAAACTCGAGCTTGCCGTTCTCTTCTTTTGCTGTAAACGGAAGCCGGTTGGAGACGATAATGAGTCTATGTTTCTTCGACGATCCGCTCATGACAGGTAGACGACGTCCTCATGATGAAAAATCGAAATGAACAGCAAGAGGTAATCTTTGATGTGACGTGTGATGAGAAAGTTATTTTTGATGTGTTGCTTTCCGTTGACGCCAAGTTTTCTGGCGTACTCGGGCTCATGGATGAGTTGTTTGATCCAGTAGGCTGTACCGTCTATGGAATGCGTGAGAATTCCTGAGTACTTGTGCGCAATTTGCAGCGGAATTCCTCCGACGGCTCCGGCGATCGTGGGTTTTTCTTTCCACAGCGCTTCCGAAACCGTGAGGCCAAAGCCTTCCTTGAGAGATTTTTGCAGAAGAACTGTTGAGCCGCGCTGCAGGGCGTTGATTTCGATGTCGCTCGCGGGAGGAAGGAAAAGCACAAAAATATCTTTGTCTTTGTCCGCCTCTTCCTTGACCTGCTGCATAATAATGGGACCTTCGGGGTCGTCCGTGGCTCCTCCGCCGGCGAGAACAAGTTGCGCGTCGACATGTTTTTTTGCGATCTTGAACGCCTTGATAACGCCCACCGGGTCCTTCAGGTAATCAAACCGGGAAATCTGCGTCACGACGGGCCTTGACCTGTCGATGCCGAATCTCTGAAACACGGAATCTATAACTTCGTTTGGAAGTTCTTTGTTCTTGTCGGCGAGCGGGTCGATCGAGGGAGAGATGAGAACCTGGGGGATTGGCAGTTTTCGAGCAAACGCAGGTGCGGAAAACACAGCGGCATCGTAGCGCTCGATGAATCGCGCCAGGAATTTCCAAACACTCAAAACCGGCTTCGAAAAGTCGACGTGGCCACGCCAGACCCAATTCTTTCCAATGTCCGTGCGTCGTTCCACAAGAGCCACTGGCTGGGGGTCGTGAACAAAAACGATATCTCCGAAATTCATCTCCGCGGCATTCCTTCTGTTGATCTCCAGAAACCATTCGTACTCTTCATCGCTGATGTCGACCGGAACGCCGTGGAGGCCGTTGTGTATCTTCTTTGTCGTCCCGAAAAATTTTTCGTCTCCTTTGATGACATCCCAGCGCGCCTGGACGCCGAGTTCATTGAGCAGGGGAATCATTCTCGTGAGAATTTCTGCCACGCCCCCGCCCACTGCGGTCGAGTTGATATTCTGGACCTGCTTTCCTTCCAAGCTTTTCGCCAGCAGGTACAGCTCGTCGATGGTCGCCTGTCCGACGACCGGAGCGTAGTCTTCAATCTTTATCATGTCGCTGCACGAGTTGAAGGATTCTTGCTCGCAAACCTTCGAGCGTATGCGTGTAAGGGTCGAGACGCACAACTTCGTCGGCCAGGGCCGATTTGCCGAGGTCCCGAAACCACCGCGAAAAATCGTTTTCGCCTTTTTCCAGTCGGAGCTTGGCGTCAAAGATATGATAATAGAGCGAATTGATGCTGATGCGTCGCAGAATCTCGGCAAATTGTTTTAAGTCGCTTGCCACGTACGGCGTCCGTAGCACAAACGTCCGGGATGCCATGAAGTAAAATTCCTGGCCTTCCGGGGCTGTCCGTTGTTTTCCTTCAGCGCCGTCGTGCCGGTCCAGTATTTCGATAAATCGGTTCCTCAAGTCTTCGAGTGATTTGAATTGGACAACATCGACGCTGTACATCATTTCACCGAGGTGTGGTTCGTTCAACACCTCCTGAATCCAATAGGCAAAATCGTTCGGCGGCTCGGGCGAAAGAAAGTGATGCTGTTGAAGGTAATGGTGGGTGTGATAATAAATTGACGATTCGGGCGAAGTCTTAATACCCTCCAGGAGTTCCCTGACGCTTTGCGCCTTTGTCCCCAGCAACACTGTTTGGTCAAGCTTGGTATTGAAGAAGAACTCATTCACGGGGTATTCCTTCCATTCCGGCTATCCATGCGGCAGGAGAGTCGCCTTGCAGCCCGCCAAAAACTATCTCCATCAACCCGACGCTTCGTTTTTAATATAGCATCGGATTATCGAGAGTCAAGCGTAATGTGAACGATCGGGGTGGGCAATTTCTTCGCTTGACCTTCCATGAGAAAATGTTATACTTTACCCTTTACCGATGCGGCATGATGTCTCCCGCAACGCTCAATCAAACAACCCGGACCACGCATGACGTACCTTCTCGAGATTCTTGAATCCGTCGGCATAACAGGCTTTCTCGATATTCTTTTCATGTCCGTCGTCATCTATTCCATCCTCGTGTGGTTCAAGAGGACAAAGGCAGCGTTTGTGGTCATCGGCATGTTTATCATCGGGGGTGCGTACCTCATTGCACGCCAGCTGGACCTCTCGCTTACGATTTCCATTTTCCAGGGCTTCTTTGCCATCATCATCATTGCGGTGCTCATTATTTTTCAGGAGGAGATCAAGCATTTCCTCGAACAAATAGCGAGCCATAATTTTGTGGTGCGTTTTCGCGGGAGAAGGATTCCCGGCAATCCGCAGAACAATGTCGAAGCCATTGTCAATACAGTAAGCGAGTTGGCAGCGACAAAGTCCGGGGCGCTCATTGTTCTTCGCGGTAAAGACCCACTGATCCGACACCTTGCCGGGGGAATCGATTTGCGCGGGGAGTTGAGCGAGCCGTTGCTCACCAGCATCTTCAGCTCGAACTCACCAACCCATGACGGCGCTGTGATTGTCGTCGGCCAGACCGTGACGATGTTTTCGGCATATTTGCCGCTTTCGAAGAACGCGGAAAAACTCTGGAAGCTCGGAACCCGGCATGCCGCAGCACTCGGCCTGGCAGAACTCACCGACGCTTTGTGCATTGTCGTCTCGGAACAGCGAGGAACGATTTCAGTCGCCCGCAGCGGCGATATCCGGAAGCTGAGAGATGCGGGAGAACTCAGGGAGATCCTTCAGCAATTTTACCGCGAAATCGACCCGGCAAACGTATCGAGCATCTGGAAAGATTTTTTCAAACGCAACTATCGGGAAAAGGCTGTCGCAGGAATTGTTACGGTTCTTCTCTGGTTTTTCTTCGTACATGAATCAAAGGTCGAATTCAAAACATTTCTCCTGCCTGTCTCTTACGACAACGTTGCACCCGAGTTTGTTGTCCAAAAAATCGACCCTGCCGAAGTTGAGGTCACCTTCTCCGCGCCGAGACGGTCCTTCTATTTTCTGAATACGAAAAATCTCCGGGTCGATGTGCCGCTCTTCGATATTCACCAGGGGAGGGTGAGAAAAGCCATTACGCGCTCGAATATTCTCTGCCCGGAGGCGTTGGCCGTTGAAAGCATTCAACCCTCGACCATCACGTTTCATATCGACGCCGCTTCCCAGTAAAAGTCCGCGTTACGGCCAACTACCAAAATCTTAAACTGATCTTCCCGCTCATTCTGTGCCCTGGTGTTGTATAAACACCGTTCGTGTCGGGTAGGCGAACTCGATTCCCTCCTGTTTGAACTGTTTTACGATTTCAAGGTTAATGGACTGTTGGATGTCCATATAGAGGTTGAAATCGGAACTCCGCACGTAGTAGACGACTTCATACACAAGCGCCGAATCTCCAAACTCTTTGAAATGCGCCCGGTCAAACCGTACGTTTGATTGCGCCTCCACAATACTCCGAAGCATTTGGCTTACGTGTCGGAGTTTTTCACCCGGTATTTGATACGTGATGCCAACCGAAAAGGCCACGCGCCTTTCAAACATGCGTTTATAATTGCGGATTCTGCTTTTGAGGAGGTCGGTATTGGAAAAAATGACCTCTTCGCCCGACAGGCTGCGTATCCGTGTTGTCTTCAGTCCGATATGCTCCACGGTTCCCAAAAACTGGTCGACGATAATAAAATCACCAATGACGAAGGGCTTATCCAATACAATAGAGAGGGATGCAAAAAGATCGCCGAGGACGTTTTGAAGGGCCAGCGCGATGGCAATGCCGCCGATGCCAAGTCCCGCGGCCAGCCCTGTAATGTTCACTCCCAGGTTGTCCAGAACAAGCAGAAGGATCACCGACCAGAAGATCAACCTCCCCATGAAGCCGAGCGCCGTCACCATGGTGGCGCTTGCGGCATCCTCGCGCAACCGCCGATGAACAGTGCGGTTGAGCACAAAAGAGATAATGGCATTTCCCCACAAACCTGCCTGCAGTAAAGAGACGATCACGACGATAAGGTTAAACCAGCGCAGAGTCGCCTTCGGCAGCGCGACACCGAGAGAACCCAAATAGAAAGCCAGAACGAGGAGGAAGAGAGGCTTCGTGTTGCTGAGGAGTTCTACAATCAAGTCGTCGACCCGAGTTTCTGTGGTTTCAGCAACCTTCTTCAATCTTTTTGTCACAAACCGAAGAAGAATGGTCAGCAGGGCAAAACTGCCTGCAATAATGCCTGTGGTGATGAGCCACTGCTGGAGTGTCAAACCGAGGAATGTCTTTTCAAGTAGTCCCATTGTTGCTCCTCATGTTCTTAAGAATCTTCGATTCCCGATCGTCAGGACCGAGACCGGTTTTCCTTGTTTTTCGTTCTCAATCACGGTAGTTTCCGTTCCATGAACTTGCTTGCAACTCCGTCGGGGCGGAGGGTGTTGTTTACCCTGTTGTATTTCAGCGAGGGCGCGCCCATCGGCTTTCTGTGGTGGGCCCTGCCGACGATGTTCCGGTCAGAGGGAATAGCCATTGACGCGATCACGGGGCTGACGTCTCTGCTTGTACTTCCTTGGGCTTTCAAGTTTCTCTGGGCCCCTTGTGTAGATGCACTTCGTTCGCCAACCTGGGCCCTACGCTCGTGGATCCTGAGCTGCCAGCTGACGATGGGAATTTCTCTGCTCCCAATTCTTTTTTTGGACATCCGGAGCGATTTTTCCGTCATCGTTGTTCTTCTTCTTCTCCATGCCGTTGCAGCTGCAACGCAGGATGCGTCCATCGATGCATTGTGCATCGCCCAGACCCCGGCGAATGAACGGGGGAGAATGAACGGCTGGATGCAGGCGGGCATGCTGCTCGGCAGGTCAGCTTTTGGCGGAGGGACTCTTTTGCTTCTGTCCCTTGGCCACTGGTTTTTGCTGTTGACGCTCATAAGCGCGATTTGGATTCCGGGAGTCGCCCTCCTCATATCCCGTGAAACATCTCCTGATCCACAGCCCTCCACCGGTAATCGGTGGCGCTCGGTGTTTCATCATTTGCGCATGCTGGCGGCATCACGGTCTCTGTGGTTTGCCCTGTTGTTTGGTTCCATCGGAGGAGCCGGCTACGAAGCCGTCGGCGCAGTCGCGGGACCCTATCTCGTCGACCGCGGTTTTTCCACCTCAGAGGTCGGTTATTTCTACTCTCTGGTTTCGGTACCTTGTATGATTTTCGGCGCCCTTCTTGGCGGATATATGTCCGACCGTATGGAAAGGAAGAAATCCGTGGGCGTTTTTCTTGTCATGATTTCCGGCTCTATCTTCATGCTCTCCGTGATCGACGTTGTCAATGAATCGGGCCGCACAGTATGGACCATCGCGGCGCTCGGATGTCTTTACCTTTGCATCGGGCTTTTCACCGCCTCTTCGTACGCACTGTTTATGGACATTACGCGAAAAGGCGTTGGTGCGACACAGTTCAGCGCGCTCATGGGCACCACGAATATCTGCGAATCCGTTTCAGCCTTCTCCATCGGTAAACTCGTACCCGTTACAGGATATCCCCTTGGCTTCGCCACGCTTGCTCTTGTTTCGCTCATGAGCCTCCCTCTGCTTCGCCTGATTACGCCTCCTTCTTCGGCCCAGCAACCAGCGGACGAAAGTATCTGACCTCATACAAATCCGTTCTTCTGTCCCTCCAGTTGAGGACGGAGCCGCTGCGACGGTGCTCTTTGAGCAGTTCCAGGTCGAGGTCTTCAAAGATAATCGTCTCAATATTCGGCGTACATTCCGCCGCAATGGCATCACGGGCAAACGGGATATCTGCAGGAGTGAAAATCCCTGACTGGGCATAGTGAATATCGAGATTTTCAACATACGGCAAATTCCCGACGCTTCCCGCAATGGCTACGTAGACGTGATTCTCAATGCATCTGGCCTGGGCGCAATAACGGACGCGAAGGTATGCATAACGTTCGTCAGTACAGAACGGCACAAAGATTATTTGAGCACCCTGCTCAACGGCGATACGGCACAGTTCCGGAAATTCAATGTCGTAGCAGATGAGAATTGCGATTTTTCCACGGTCGGTGTCAAACACTTCGAGCGAATTCCCCGGCTTTACACCCCACCACCGCTGTTCGTTCGGCGTGATGTGCAGTTTGTATTGTTTGCCGAGAGTGCCGTCCCTCCGAAAAAGGTATGCGATGTTGTAGAGGTTGTTCCCTTCCACTGTGAAATGTGATCCGGCAATGATGTTGCAGTTATACTTCACGGACAGCCGCGTGAACAATTCAAGATACATCGTAGTGAATTCAGCCAGCTTCCGCACCGCAATCGCCGGACGCTCCGCAGTGATAAACGACAGGAGTTGTGTGGTGACCATCTCCGGAAACAGGATAAAATCGCTCTTGTAATCCGACGCTGCGTCCACGAAATACTCGCATTGCGACGCGAAATCGTCGAAGCTGGCAACTTTGCGCATCTGGTACTGAACCGCGCAAATACGCACGGGGGCAGTCGGGACAAACCGCCGCTGTATATCCGGCTGGTAATCGAGGTTCGTCCATTCCAAAAAGGTCGCATAGCCGAGCGAATCCTTGTCGCTGGCGAGATAGTTTGGAATCAAACGCTTCAGCACAAACCCGTTCGACAATTGCGTCGTCAACACGGGGTCGATGAGTTCTTTGCTGATCACTCGTTCGACATATTCACGCGCTGCCATTTTGTCGGCATGCTCGGCATATCCCGGGATGCGGCCGCCCAGGATGATCCTCATAAGATTCTTCTCACGGGCAAGGTTCTTACGTGCGTCGTACAGCCTTCGCGCCAATCGCATACCCTGATACTCGGGGTCGACCATGATCTCAATTCCATACAGCGTGTTTCCGTCAGGATGGTGATTTCGGATGAACCCGCCGTCGGCTATTTCTCTCCAGCTATGCCAATCCCGGTAAAGCTCAAAGTCGAGAATAAGGCTGCTCGATGATGCAACGATTTTTCCGTCAACCTCAATGCAGATCTGGCCTTCGGGGAAGACACTGAGTTGACTCTCCAGTTGTTCTCTCTGCCACGGCTTCATGCCAGGAAAACATTTGAGTTGGACTTGGACAATACGGTCGTAATCTTCGATGCGTACCTGCCGCACCGAAATCTTCTTCTCGAAATCCTTCAGGTCAACTTTTTGCATTTTGGTCTCCTTCGTCACCTCCGGCGCTCGATACCTTGCTCAAGAGCATATACCCGCCAACGCCCGCAAGCGCCGACGCGCTCAGTATACCAACTTTTGCAACGTTCAGCAAAGGACTCGCGCCAAAAGCTAAACCGGCGATGAACAATGACATAGTAAACCCAATTCCTCCAAGCCATCCTGCGCCGTACACGTGCCGCCAGGATACTCCGGCCGGCAAAGATGCTATTCCCGTACGCACGGCAATCCAGGAGAATGCGGTAATGCCAATTTGTTTGCCAAAAACCAATCCAAGTGTAACACCGACGGCAACGGAGTCCAACAGCGAAGAGAGCATGTGTGTGTCAATTGCGACTCCGGCATTGGCCAGGGCGAACACAGGCATAATAAGATACGAGACCCAAGGATGGAGGCCGTGCTCGAGCCTCTGCATGGGCGGTTGCACATCTTCGGCTTTTTCCTCCAACGACCCAATGACACTCAGTTGATGGGACGTGAGGTGTGTTTTCCCGTGCTGTCGTTCAATTTCAAATTCCGTCAGAACTTTTTTCCCTTCATCCACAAATTCTGTTTGGTTGATCCTTGACCGTGCAGGAATCGTTGCGGCGAGCATCACGCCGGCAATGGTCGCATGAATCCCGGATTTCAAGGTTGCAAACCATAGCACCATCCCCAGAATGCCATACACGGCCGGCCTTCGAATTCCGCCGACATTCGCAAGTGCGAGCACGCCAACGACTCCGCCCGCAATGACGAGGTAGCCGAGCGAGAGTTCACTCGTGTAGAAAATCGCAATAACCATGACTGCTCCGAGGTCGTCCACAATCGCGAGCGCGACAAGAAACACCTTCAGGCCGATTGGCACGCGCTTCCCCAAGATCGCCAGAATCCCAACGGCAAAGGCAATATCGGTCGCCATGGGAACTCCCCACCCGCGTTGGCCGACGTCGCCATAATTGAACGCCGTATAGATCAGCGCCGGCACCACCATCCCTCCGGCAGCTGCCGCAATAGGCAAAGCTGCCTGTCGTGGAGAAGCAAGTTCACCCACCAGCAACTCCCGCTTGATCTCAAGCCCGACGACAAAGAAAAAGACGACCATCAGCCCGTCGTTGATCCAGTGCAGGAGCGACTTGGACATCTCGGCCGTGCCCACGCGGAAGGAAATCTCCGCGTGCCAGAAGCGATTGTATGTTTCCGCCCATGGTGAGTTTGCCCATAGCAGCGCCAGAACCGTGCACGCGAGAAGGAGAATGCCTGCGGAGGATTCCACCTGCGCGAACCGTTGGAACTGTGTCAGAATAGTTGAGAGTGAAGTCCGTCGGTTTTTTTTTGTTTGACGACGATCAGGCACGGTGCCCTCCCCTTTTGAGAAGAATGTACGATAATTATTGCGCGTTTGGTTGCTCCTTTTTTCTTCGTTCGGCATCCTTTCTCACGACTTTGACAAAAAAATAGACGACCATGATGAGGATGTAAACCCACGCAATACTCAGTGTTATGATGGCTGCTGTCGACATAAAATCTCCTTTTTTTAGAGAATTCCCACGACTCTCAGGATTATTGCTGCAACTCCCCCTGCAATGACGATGATGAGAATGCGTAATTCAATGGGCAGATTCTGGGGGTTCTCTTGCTTTTCCATTCGTGCCTCTCTTTTCTTGCTTGCGATTTTCGGTTATGGAACTGCGCAGGCATGCACAGCCCCTCAAACAGCCGGGAGTTTAACAGGCAAAAACAGGAAAAAGCTTACGCGGTGGGAGGGGCCCGGGAGGTGCGGGGGAAAACGAGATGCGGATCTTTAAGCCGGATGGCTGGAAGGCGGACAGGGATGGGCGGGCGTTCGGCGTCAACGTTCGCACCCGTAACGGGAAGACTCTGCGGCGAAAGCATAATTCGGACGCACGCGGGCGTATGTGTCCGCTCCATCCAAAAGGGTTTCGAGCCAGGAGTCACGGAATTCATCACGGCGGACGATACATCGTGTCGTGAAGACACACTAAGACACTTCGCCCGCTCTTCCGCGTGACCGCTCAGAGCGATGACACAACACGCCGATAAAAGTGCGGCGTACTTTATTCGACTCATGATGCGCTTCATCGTTTTTACTGTAGCTATTTCCATGTCAAGATGCAAGCTTTTAAGGCTGTTCCGCTTTTCGAACTTCGGAAAGAATTTTTCTCACTTCCGGCAGGTTGTTTTTGTTCACAAGCGCGAGGATCGTATCGCCGTCTTCCAGCACCGTGCCGCCGCTCGGCACAATAAATTTTTCGTTCCTGATGATCAGCACGACAAGACTATCTCCAGGCATCCCGAGCTCCACAATCGACTTCCCGCTGACGGCGGAATGATACGGTATGATGAAGTCCACCATGTCGGTGTC
>JACPSI010000054.1 GCA_016193365.1 Ignavibacteriales bacterium | reverse complement strand
GGTTCACAGGTCAAAGCGATTCTACTCGGAGCCGATCCAGGAACCACAAACGACAAAAGATTCAAGTACGTTTTCAAGCTTGAGTACGGCGAGCAAAGCAGTTATTTCAGACAATTCATCCCAAATTTGACTGCAATAGGTGTTAACCTTGAGAATTTGTATGTTCAAAACGTTTGCCGCAATTATTTTGACAGAGATACATCGATGCATGGAAAGGATTGGCTTCAATGTGCCAAGCTCTGGACGGAGTCGCTAAGGGACGAACTTGACAATATCGGTAGTTTAAGGTCGATTCCTGTTTTGATTTCAGCCTACATTGTATTGGAAGCAGTAAGCACCAGAAATGTAAAAAAGGCCGAGTATTACTATTCATCTCGAGCTTTCGTAAAGAAGAACCAAAATGTGCTCGGCAGAACATTGATTCCGTTTTTCCGAGGAGGCAGGGGCAAATACAGACTCAACACTATGGCTGCTCGTGAATATGCAATGAAAATCAAGACATTGATCGACATGAGAAACAGATGAATCTACAAGTCCACAAGATGAATTTCAGTGGTTCGGTGCTTGAAAGAGGCTACTGGCTATATGTGTGGAAAATTATTTGGGGCGGCAAGACTTTGTTCTATGTTGGCAGAACCGGAGATAATTCATCCATAAATGCCGGTTCTCCATTTACGAGAATTGGGCAACATCTCAGTTTCCGTGCATCAGCAAAGGGGAACTCTCTTTCGAAGCAACTTGCGAAACAAGGCGTCGACCCAAGAAAATGTGAATTTGATATGATCGCAGTTGGCCCGATTTTCGAAGAAGAAGTAAACCTGACAAAGCACCGAGAGAAGAGAGATATTATGGCAGCGTTAGAGCGTGATATTGCAATGCATCTGAAGAATCGAGGCTTGGCCGTCATCGGAGTTCATCATTCAAAGAAGGATTGTGACCAAGAATTGTTGCTCTCAATAGTCAAGATACTTGAGAGGCAACTTTGATTCGATCCAATCGCATTCTCTAACACAAAAACAGCTTCGCGCGTTTTATAGATTGTCCTTTGGTCAAAAATCCGCTAAACTTGCTACATGTGTGACGACATCTGTTTCTTAGCCTTGAGATGAAAAACATCTTCATCGTCTATATGGCCCCCGGCAACAATGAGCAAATGGTTCACTATGAGGACACAATCAAGAACCGTGTGGCTCAGGACCGTATTCTGAAATTTGTCGATTTGAACTTAGGTCAACGGTTGCGAGAGATTTTCTTAAACAAACCTATTGCAGTCTGGGGCTCACGGGACTCTTCATCCAATCGTTCTAAATTCGAGAAAATGCAAATCGGCGACGACATCTTGATCGTCGAAGGCGGCAAAATCAGACTATTAGGGAAAATCGCCGAAAAAACCGTCAACCCTGATTTGTCGCAAGAACTTTGGCAGAATATCCAAGGAGGAACGCGGGAAGGCTGGAATCTAGTCTATTTTATTGCAAATCCAATCGAACTCGATTTGCCTTTTGCACGCTTTAGGGAATTATTTGACTACGAACCGAATTACACCCTTCGTGGATTCACTTCTGTAAGCGAAGAACGCGTTGAAAGATTCATTGAAAACTACGGAGATCTCTACTCTGCCCTCGAAAGGCTCAAAAAAGAGAAGAAAGTTGAGAAAAGACCTCCAGCCGTTAAGGAACCGTTGGGCGAATATCCACAGAGGGAGGAATCAATTGCTGAGAAGCCGGAGCCTGTTGACGAAGCGACTTTATCTGAACATGTGACAATGCAGTGGAAATTGGTTCAGCTTGGGCTCAAAAGTGGATCTAAAGTATGGGTACCTCGAAACGACCAGGGAAAGATTCAATCCTCTTTCGGATTTTCGGAATTTGAACAGCAGTTCACAGCTGGCATAGACATGCAGGCGAAGTACGTCGAAAATATTGATGTTGTATGGAAGGAAGAGTTCAGAATTGATGCAGCATTCGAGATTGAGAACACAACATCGATTTATTCGGGGCTGCTTCGTTTTTCCGATCTCAAGATTGTTGCTCCCAACAGTATTTATCCTCTTTTTATCGTAGCCCCGCAAGCAAAGAAGAACCGAGTACTTGAACAGGTCAAAAGGCCCACCTTTAGGAGAATTGAGTTCAACAAGAAAGTCCGCTTTCTGTCATACGAAGGAATAAACGAGGTCGACACATTCTTTGCGAAATCCACTGCTGGATTGAACATAGATATTCTGCTTGCAAAGTCAGAGGGTCTCGATTAGTGCTTACCTGAAAGGACCAATTCCCACCAGTTCAAACTCAATTCCCACACCGCGAGGTACGTCTTTTGTTGTTTTTTGCCTTGGTTGAGGGAGGCTCGCGTGTTTGGAGGATGTGAGGTGGAGTCTGATAATGGAGGAAGAAAAAGTGCCCAGCTAGTGCATTTCGCCTAACGGCGAGTCCATTTTCTTTTGAAAAGAAAATGGACGAAAAGAAACTGTCGAAATTGGAAGGCTCATCCAAGGAAGGCCTGTAAGGTCAATCGGATACGATAATCGTACAGAGGATAATCCAACCCTCAAACCCCACCAATTTCGACTCAGCCCCACAGCCCCCAGCGCCACTGGCCGAAAAATTGAAACGTTTTGGTTGAGCTGGGCTTGTGTGTCGGCGGATGTGGCAGGGAGGCGAAATCGCATGGGTTTGCGGGACGCGACGTAATCGCGGGACGTTAATCGAGCGGCAGTTCTGATCACAGTTTGAGATTTCTCATCACTTTAACGCCGCGAGATTTAGGGCATGTGGGCAGGGACGTAACCGCGGGTTCGATTTCGACAATTTCTTTCGGTTCCTTTCTTTTTAAAAGAAAGGAACGACACGATGTCAGTCGTCACGGATAAGTGAAAAGCAAGCCTTCACACGAACCATCCGGCCATTTCTTTTGGAAAAGAAATGGCCAAAAGAAAACTTCAGTCGAAATTGGAAGGCGCGTTCGGAGAAGGAAGTTTAATGACAATCGGATTCGATCACCAGGCAAGTCGGCTTACGCGCAAACCCGACCAATTTCGACCCCCGCCCCACAGCCATCGCCATCGCTTACAAACCTTTTTATCTGCTAGCTCTCCGGCGGAGATGGGGAAAGAGAGCATAGCAGAGGTCAGAGGCCCCGTAGACGGGGCAAGTCAGAGGTCGGAGGTCCCGTAAACGGGGCAAGTCGGATGTTGGAGGTTGAGAAAAAATGAATATTGAACACCGAATATCGAATGATGAAGTTGGTATCGGACCATTTTGTAACGTAACAAAATGATTCCTCCGCCAAAAGGGGCAGCCCGCGAAATCGACACCGGGCTGTGGAATGTTGGAAATTCTTCTAAAAAAGCGATAAATTGCAGGAGTAAAGGAGATTGAAAATGCCAAACCTCAAGATCTTTATCGATACGCTGAAGCTCTGATAGATACGGAAAGTGCGATCAGGTTTTTCATTGAACAGAACGGCGAAAAGAAATTATTCCAACATCTCGAGGGCATATGAAATACCGTGTGACAATCAGCCAAGATGAAGACGGCAAGTTTGTTGCCGAGGTCCCTTCACTCCCAGGTTGTATCTCTCAGGGAAATACCCGCTCTGAGGCGGTGAAGAACATCCAGGAAGCGATGGAAGCGTACCTGGAAAGTCTCAAGAAGCACAACGAACCGATCCCTCCTCCAATATCAGAAGAATTTGTGGAAGTATGAGCAAACTCCCCGTGGTCTCCGGGCAAGAGGTTGTCAAAGCTCTTGCTCGCGTCGGGTATGAGTTTGATCATCAAAAAGGAAGTCACATCGTGTTGCGTCAACGCGTAACGCCACACCGACGCGTCACAATTCCAAACCATAAAGAAGTAGCCAGAGGAACTTTACGGTCGATCATTCGTGAGACAGGGTTAACCGTCGACGAGTTTAGGGAACTTCTCTAAATCCTCAGTCTATCAAATCATCGAATAATGAACCCTCAATCGTGACCGGTAAGGCTGCGGAATGCTGGAAATTCTTCTAGAAAAGCGATAACTTTCAAATCATGACGCGCAAAAACGGTTCATCCAATTCAAGGGCACTTCTCCAGTATAACAAGGCAATTCAGAGTCGCAGGGGGATTCTCACAGATCGCTATAAAGTGAGCGAAATTGGTATCTTTGGGTCCGCACTCCGGGGCCGTCTGAATCAACGCAGTGATATCGATGTTTTGGTGGATTTCTCTGAGGTACCGGATTTGTTGAGATTCATCGAACTTGAACTCTTCCTGGAAAAACTACTCAAAAGAAAAGTCGACCTCGTGGACAAGCAAGCCCTTCGCGCCGAACTTCGAGAAGACATTCTGCGCCAAGTCGTGTATGTATGAAACGGCAGTATGCGTTGTATCTCCGTGATATTGTCCGCGCAATAACCAACGTTAAACACTTCATATCGGACATCGATTTTCAGGCGTTCCTAAAAGACGAGAAAACGAAGAGCGCTGTCGTTTGGCAAATCGCAGTCATCGGGGAAGCGGTTAAGCAGCTTCCCCGCTCTCTCCGTGAAAAACACAAAGAAGTCCCCTGGACTGAAATGGCCCGCATGCGGGACAAGATCGCTCATTCCTATTTTGGCATCCGCTACGAAATAGTTTGGGCAGTAATCACTCAGCGGCTTCCTCTCATCCGGCCGCAAATCGAAAAGATTCTCAAGGAAATCGGAGAACCTCTTTTCTGAATTTGATGAATAATTGCCCGGAGGCACATCAACCCTTGGATGAGAATATCAAACGCCTCCCGCCTGCCTTAGCAGCCCAATAAAGCGGCAAGAATATCGAAGGATGAAGTGATTGTTTATGACTGAATACCAAAAACGAATGCGGCGGTTGAAAGGGAAGGCGCTGGGAAAACGAGAGAATCAGATTTGGGGACTTATGGTGAAGGGGTTGACGAGTCGGGAGATAGGGAAGAAGTTGGGGATTGCGGAGCACACGGTGACGTCCGTAAGGAAAGTCATTTACACGAAGTTGAGCGTCAATAATGTGGCCGGAGTGATAAGCAAGTGGTACGAGAAGAAATGATTTTTTTTCCTTTCTTTTAGAAAGAAAGGAAACGAAATGACGCTGTACGTCATCCCGCGAATCGTAATTTATGAGAGCGGGAGAAATTGTCGAAATCGGAAGGCGCGATAAGACGCTACCCCGCGTGCCTGCCTACCGAACGGACGACGGTCCGATTGTTCGAAGGCTTTGGGCCGGGGGGTTCGTCCGGCAGGCAGGCTTCGCCTTCGCGCAGCCCGAAAACATAAAGTAAAGGCAAATGCGTGAGCGGCACGTGGGTTGAGTCGAAATCGGTGGCAAGCGAAGTTGGTGATCTGTGTTGGATTTTGAGCCAAAGGCTCATCCGCCTTTGGCGGAAATCGAGGGGCAGTTTTTCTGCCCCGAGATTTACACCAAGCAATTGGTCTACCCAACGCATCTTTCTATCAAGCTTGTGCGTTCCGATTTCGACAATTTTCTTTTCCCCATTTCTTTTCTAAAAAGAAATGGGGACCCTCCACGGTTAGTGGAAGAAGAAAACGTGCCCAGTTAGTGCATTTCGCCTAACGGCGAGTCCATTTTCTTTTAAAAAGAAAATGGACGAAAAGAAACCGTCGAAATTGGAAGGCTCATCCAAGGAAGGCCTGTAAGGTCAATCGGATACGATAATCGTACAGAGGATAATCCAACCCTCAAACCCCACCAATTTCGACTCCAGCCCCACAACCTTCGTCATCACACAAGCCCAAAGAGAGGAACCCACAACCTTCGTCATCACACAAGCCCAAAGAGAGGAACAAAACATCGTTAGAGGAGTTGAAGGGTGTACGGGATCATGAAAAAACTCATCGGACGTAGACGAAGGCCCTTCTAGTTGTATTGGACGGCCTTTTTTTTATTTACAGCCCTGTCATTGTGAAGAATGTTTCTCAATGACGAATCAATCTCAACAGGCTAATATAAGATTGCTTCGCTGTACAACGCTCGCAATGACAATATTGTGTGGGGCGAATCACAACATGAATTCATGCTTAAACTGTAGGGGCGACCTATGGGTCGCTCCTACAGAGTGATTCGCCCTGACGATGGGCGATTTCTGGAATCTCCAGGAGATACAAATAAGAAAAAGCGCGTTCAATCTTCCAATGAAATTCAAATCATTTTCCGGCCTCCAGCAACTCCTTCCTGATTCTCCCCAACCGACGCGCGAGGTGCCCGACTCTACCCACGACGGGAAGGGCAAGGTCGTTCGCCTGTCGCTCGATACGAAAGGGCGAAAAGGAAAAACTGTGACGCTCGTTTTGGGCCTTCAGCATAATCCTGCCACCATGCACGAGATTGCCAGGATCCTCAAGGAACGCTGCGGTACAGGAGGGACTGTCAAAGAGGGGACGATCGAGCTTCAAGGCGACCAGCGCACGCGCGCAGCCGAAGAACTGCGGAAGATGAATTATATGGTGAAAGCCTGACACGACCTTGTCAAGGATACCAAGAATCCAAAAGGCCCTTGATAAGGTTAACCAGAAAAGCATGATGAGGGTGCAATGTTAACCTTGTCAAGGTCAATGTTATTGCAGTGCAACCTTGACAAGGTCTGGATGCCGAAAGGTCTGGTTGCCGTTTCGCCTGATTTTCAACATTCAGATTCGTATATTCGCCTCTGCAAAAAGCTGGACCTCTAATCCCTCTTCCATCCACACAATTCAGGAGGCTGTATGATGCCAAACATCCAAATCAACCTGCTGGCCGTGGCGATCGCGGTTGTCGCACATTTCATTCTGGGGTTTCTCTGGTACACCCCGCTCTTCGGAAAAGCCTGGGCGAAAGAAATGGGCTTTGACCCCAACGCGAAACCGCCGTCGGGTGCAATGACAAAAGGAATTATCATTATGGTTGTCGGCAATTTTTTCCTTGCCTATGTGTTGGCGCATAACATGGCCGTCTGGAATCCCGTCACCTGGGGACAAACCTCGACGATGACGCCGGCATCACTCGCCGGATCCTCCGCCTTCTTCACGTGGCTGGGGTTCTTCGTTCCGGTGGACCTCGGTGTCGTCGCGTGGGAGCAGAAATCGTGGAAACTGTTTGGCATCAACACGAGCTATCATCTTCTGTCGTTAGTGCTCGTGGCGATGATTTTGGCGTATATGTAAAATCGCGAATAGTGTTTCATTTTAGGGGCGGGTTCGGGACTCGCCCCCACAGAAGCGATTCGTGTCTCGGTAGGGACACAGCATGCTGTGTCCCTACCGTTTTGACGCCTAACGATTCGATTCAACCGCGAACACATCCAGCATGAACATCCACCTCGTCGACGGCACCTACGAGCTGTTCCGCAACTATTACGGCGCGCCGAAGAAAACATCTCCCGACGGCCGCGAGGTTGGAGCAATACTCGGGCTTCTGAGAAGCCTGCTGTCGCTTGTGACCACCTCTAAAGCAACACACGTCGCTTGCGCGTTCGACCACGTCATCGAATCATTCCGTAACGACATTTTTGCCGGCTACAAAACATCCGAAGGCATTGAACCGGACTTGTTTGCCCAGTTCCATCTTGCCGAGGAAGCGGTTTCTGCATTAGGCATGGCCGTCTGGCCGATGGTGGAATTCGAGGCAGACGATGCATTGGCGGCAGGCGCGGCAATGTTCAAGAATAGCACAGGAGTTGAGCAGGTCGTGATCTGTTCGCCGGACAAGGACCTGGCTCAATGCGTTTCGGGCAGCAAGGTTGTGATGTGGGATCGTCGCCGGCAGATTGTTCTCGACGAGGAAGGTGTTATTCGGAAATTCGGCGTGCGGCCGGCGTCAATCCCCGACTGGCTCGCGTTGGTCGGCGATGCTGCAGACGGGTATCCGGGGATCGAGGGCTGGGGCGCCAAATCGGCTGGTAACGTGCTGTTTCGTTTCGAGCATCTGGAAAGAATCCCGCGAGATTATCGGACGTGGGGAGTGAGCGTTGCCAGGCCTGCGCATCTTTCTGAAAGCCTGGAGAGTCACAGAAACGAGGCCGTGCTGTATCGCCGTTTAGCCACGCTTCGCATTGATGTACCGCTGAAGGAGTCGGTTGAAGATCTGAGATGGCGCGGTGCGCGGGACCACCTGAAGACGCTGTGCCGGGAGTTGGGCGAGGAGGAGATTGTTGAGCGAATTCCTCTTTGGCTGCCAATCTGAAGAGCGCTCCACATGCTTTTCTTGATTCTGTCCAGAATTCTATCTTAGATTTGATATTATTGAAAGGAGATGAATATGAGCGTCATTACGCTTCCTGTCACGGAAGCAAAGCAGCGATTCACTGAGATCGTGAAGGCCGCAGAGAAGTATTTCGACAGGTATCTTGTCACCAAGAACGGAAAAGAAGCGGCTGTGGTGATGAGCGCGGAGGAGTACGAAAGCCTCCTGGAGACTCTGGACGTCCTGTCCAACAAGAAAGAACTTCGCGCCCTCCGGGAAGGTACCGCCGAGGCACGACGAAAAGAAGCGGTTTCTCTCCAGTCGTACCTCAGCCAGAAACAATCACCTCGCAGAATGCGGAGACGTCGTTGATGGTTCAGATCACCAGAAGAGCGAAAAAGGATCTCGACCATCTGCAGAAAGCACAGCCTGAGCTGTTTGATAAACTTGTTGCGAAGGTTCAATCGATGGAAAATAACCCAAGGAGCGGCAAGCCTCTTATCGGAGTACTCAAAGGGAAATGGTCTCCCCGGGTCGGTGATTACAGGGTCATGTACCAGATTCAGAAATCGGAAGTCATTGTGCTCACCATAAATCACCGCAAAGAGGTTTATCGTTGAGAAAACGCAGGATCAAATCGCAATCTAAAACGTCTTCCCCCTTACCCATCTCACACCCGACACTTATCTTTTCCAAAGTTTCTTATCATCAAAACGAGCGCCGCCCATCAAACCATATGTTTCTTTTCATAATCTGTTTCATAGTCCTTTCTCTGTCGTTCGTTGCAGAATCCCAGCCAAAAATCCTCGTTGTCTATTATAGTCAGACCGGCCACACGAAAGCCATGGCAGAGGCTGTTGCCAGGGGAGCAAAATCGTCGCCGGGCGCAATTGTCACGCTGAAAGCTGTAAACGAAGCAACTGCCGGTGATGTTCTTGCGGCAGACGCCGTGATCGTCGGCAGTCCGGTGCACAATGCAAATGTTGCACCCGAGGTCCAACGGTTTATCAACAGCTGGCCATTTGAAGGTCAGCCGCTCAAGGACAAAATCGGCGCTGCCTTCGTGACCGGCGGTGGCATTTCCGCCGGCGAGGAGCTTGTGCAAACCAATATCCTGCACTCCATGCTCGTGTTCGGCATGGTGGTCGTGGGTGGGCCGGAGTGGACTGCTGCATTCGGCGCATCAGGGGTGACCGGGGAGCCTCCGTTCGAATCGAAGACGATTGACCCGATGTTCCTGAAGAAGGCAGAAGAGCTTGGAAAACGGGTTGCAGATCTGGCTGCGAGGTTGAAGAAATAAGAAAGGCGAAGGCGGTGGGCGGACCGCCAAACAATTGATCTCACATTTGATTCCGGAGAACCGCATGAACTGGCACTCTCTCTCCCTCCCTCTTATCGTCATCGGCGTTTTGACGTATCACCTTTCGCAAAAGAGCATCCCGAAGGATGCCAACCCGATCGTCGTCTTTGCGGCTGCATATACCGTTGCGGTTGGCCTGTGCATCGTCCTGCTTCTTGCAACGGGAGAATTCAAGAAAGGAACCGAACTACTCCGTGACCAGAATTGGCTCGTCGTTGTGCTGATTGGTGTATCGGCGATTGCTGTGGAATTCGGCTATCTCTATGCCTACAGGACGGGATGGAGAATCAGCACTACATCCATCACCACCGGCGCTTTCGTCACAACATCGCTGGCCTTGATCGGCGTGTTTTGGTTCAAAGAACACCTGACGTCTTTGAATGTTGTCGGCATCGTGCTGTGCCTTGTGGGTGTGATGTGTGTGACGACAAAGTAATATTGCCGGCTTTGTTGAACCCGCGCCTGCACGCGTTTTTCGACGACATCCGTTATCCGAAATCGTTCGGTCTTTCAAAACATTTTCGTCCCGGCGCACCAATATCATTCGTGCGACACCCAGGGTTCCATTATGGCAACGCAATTTCTACGATCATGTAATTCGCAATCGTGCCGACCTTCATCGCATCCGCGCATACATTGAAATGAACGCTACTCGTTGGGCAAGCGATGAGGAAAACCTGTAAAACACAAAACAAAAGCCTGCATCACGCCTGCAATCCGGGAATTTCTTATATTAAACATGAGGAGGCGCCGTCCATACATGCAGAAGGAAAACATAATGCCGGATGAGAGTCGATTGAACAAGATCAACGAAGATTTTGTCAAAAAAGGCGCAGGCGAGATCACGGAAGTGGACCTTGACGAAGTACAGGGCAAGTCCGAGGAGATCCGTTCGAAATTCGAGCGGGGCGGGCCGCTTCAAAGGTTCATCGAAGACGGGAAACTGTTCTTATCTCTTATTCGCGATTATTCAAAAGGCGAGTACAGGAAGATCCCGTGGTGGGCCATCGCCGCCGTCGTCTTCACGCTTCTCTACGTGTTCAACCCATTCGATCTTGTCCCTGATGTTTTACCCGTCATTGGCTACGTGGATGATTCTGCCGTGTTTGTGCTGTGCCTTGCGCTTGTCGAACAACAGCTGCGGGAATACAAGGAATGGAAGACGACGTTATCCTGACGGTTTCTTTTTTCTTACCGTTTTTCTTACCATAGTGACCTCACCCCCATTCAACCAAAAGGAGGATCTCATGAAATGGCTGACGGGACTCACACGATTCAACGACACCGGCCTGTTGTGTCTGCGCCTGGCAATCGGCAGTATTTTTCTTGTGCATGGAACCGCGAAATGGAGTATGTGGGGCATGGAGCCGTCCGAACAGCTGCCCGCGGCTATGCTCACAATTATGAAAATCCTTTCCGTAGCGGAACCTCTTGGAGCGGTTGCGGTGGTACTCGGATTTTTGACTCCTTTGGCCGCCGTCGGCTTGAGCATTGTGATGCTCGGCGCAATCAACATGAAAATTTTTGCCATGGGACTGAAATTCATGGAAATGCAGTCGACGGGATGGGAATTCGATTTTCTCATCTTCTGCGCTCTCGTGTGCGTGCTGACAAGCGGCCCAGGGAAATATTCGGTGGATATGAGAATGCGAAAGGGGGAAACGGCGCCCGTGGTATGATTGAATAATTTGTCAACATGTGTAGGGACACAGCATGCTGTGTCCCTACACACCAAACGCGAAACCAGTCATCATGAACATCGGCAAAACACTCTACGTGACAAACAGAAGACAGTGGCGAGCGTGGCTGAAAAAGAACCACGCCACCAAAAACGACATCTGGCTCGTCTACTATAGAAGGGAAAGCAGCAAGCCTCGCATTCCATACAACGATGCCGTCGAAGAAGCCCTGTGTTTCGGCTGGATCGACAGCATCTTGAAGAAAATCGATACGTACAGGTTTGCCCAGCGTTTTTCACCACGCAGACCGAAGAGCCAGCTCTCTGCCATGAACCGCGAGCGCGTAAAAAGATTAATTATGGCAAAGAAAATGACTGCGGCGGGGCTTGAAGCAATCAAACACCAGTTCCATCCACGGCATGCACAAAAAGACCGGCAGTTTCTCATCCCCGGTCCGATTCGAAACGCGCTTATGAAAGATCCGATGACGTGGGAACATTTCCAGAAATTCCCCGAGTCTTACAAACGTATTCGAGTGTGGTGGATTGCAGCAGCGAAACGGCGGCCGGAGGTGTATAAGCAGAGGTTGCGGTATTTTCTCAAAATGACGGCACAGAACAAACGGTTTGGCATGGTGCAATGAAGAACGACCTCGCCTGGAGGCTGTCCAAAAAGAACGATTCACCGGTAGCCGCAGACTTTATGTCTGCGAAATTCGCGCAGAATCGCAACCTGAAGGTTGCGGCTACCAAGATTTGACGACTTTTTGGACGGCCACGTTCGGATTATGTTTGTTCAGTTAAAAAGGAGCACAGCATGAACAAATTCTCAGTTCTGGTTTTCAGTCTTCTCCTGCTCTCCTGCGCCCGCGAAAAACCCGACCCCTTTGCGGGCACGATCGTCGACCTCTCCTACGCGTACGACTCCACCACCATCTACTGGCCGACAGAAAAGGGCTTCGTGTTTGAAAAAGGCCCAGAGGGCATGACGCCTGCAGGGTTTTTCTACACAGCCAACAGGTTCTGGACACCCGAGCACGGAGGAACGCATCTCGATGCACCGATCCATTTTTACAAAGACCGGAACACCGTGGATCAGATCCCCGTGGACCAGCTCATCGGCAACGGTGTCGTCATCGACGTCTCGGCAAAATGTTCGGCGGACAGGGATTACCGCGTTCAGGTAGAGGACTTTGAGGCATGGGAAAAAGAGCACGGAAAAATTCCGGACGGCTCGATTGTTCTGCTTCGCACCGGGTTCGGCAAGTTCTGGCCCGACCGCGAGCGATACATGGGCACAAATGAACGCGGTCAGGAAGCCGTGGCCAAACTGCATTTCCCCGGCCTCCATCCGGACGCGGCAAAGTGGGTCACCACAAGCCGGAAGATCAAAGCCATAGGACTCGACACACCGAGTATCGATTACGGGCAATCTTCGCGTTTTGAAAGTCACGTGACGCTGTTCGAAGCCAACATTCCTGCGTTGGAGAACGTTGCAAACCTCGAACAACTTCCCGATCAGGGCTTTACCGTTATTGCGCTCCCTGTCAAAATCAAAGGCGGCAGCGGAGGGCCTGTGAGGATTGCAGCAGTTGTGAATTGACAGAAAATCTCGCCGGTCGACCGCTTTTACAGAATGATAGTTTATGACTAAAAACCGGATTGACAAAATCGGGAAAATTACCTATGGTAGTCCGGGAGGCAGGGTAGGTCATTCTCAAATTGTCAGGTGATGATTTGACAATCCGCAGGCGCGCTGCCTTCTCCGCGTTTTTCATTTCCATTCCGCTTTCTCTTCTTGCCCAAGTCGATCCTGCAAGAGCGCGACCAGTCCTCAGCATCCGGTCGATTCCCGAAGGTGCTGAAGTATTCCTCGACAGTACGCGTATGGGTGTAACTCCTCTCGCTCTTGACACGATTTCTCCAGGAATTGTCCGTTTATCTCTCCTTTATCCTGATTTCGAGACATGGGAGACTACACTGACAATTGAAGCTGGCATGTCGTTAACGGTAAACCCGAAGCTAACGCCAAAACATGGCTTCCTTGTCGTGCGCACTTCGTTCCCTGATGCAGAGATCCTCGTCGATAGCAATCTCGTAGGATCTGGTGACCTGGAAAAAACTAAACTTCCTCACGGCTGGCACAATGTAGAAGTGCGTCATCCTGACATAAAGCTGGCAACTTCCAAAGTTCATCTCGAGCCCGGACAGATTGTTCAGTTGTCAGCGCGATTTAATCACTTTACGACGACACCGACGCTGTATTCGGTGGTGGTTCCCGGCATGACACAAATTGCAGACGGTTCTCTGACAGAGGGTTTGCTCATGGTAGGGAGTGCGACTCTGGCCGGTCTCCTTTATCTTCAGTGGAATATGGCCTACGAGAACCGTTACCTGGATTATGTTGCCAAAGAGGCTGAGTATCTTAGCGCGACAAACGAATTGGATGCAACGAGGCTCGGCAGGGAGTACCGAGATGCATACAAAGCTGCGGAGCAGGTGCTGAGCAATCGCAATGCTGCACGAGCCGGCGCGTTGGTGGTGTATGCTGTAAGCCTTATCGAGGCTCTCCTTTTTCATTCGACAACAAGTAGTTTGGATGTTGTATCAAGAAATTATGAGCCAACGTTCAGTCTAAGATTTCCGTTTGGTTTTCCAACGGTGACAATGGTCATTGTGCTCAACTAACAAAATGACAATGTCAAGAATAACTTTAGTACTCACCTGTGGTCTACTCTTTTTCTTTTCCTTGCTTCAATCAGGCTGTGCGGAGGAAAGAGGATTCATCCTTTATCCCGCCGACAAGTTTCATTATCTGGACACTGCCGCGACTCAGTACGTGCCCGCGGCTCCGCTAATGTCTCCTCCTCAATTGCTGTTGGAGAACCTCGTAAGTCTCTCGTGGGTGGACGTCAGCCTTGCTGAAACGGGTTTCATTGTGCTGCGGATTAACATTCAAACCGGCCGTCAAGACACAATCGCAATCCTTGCACCTAACCTCACGACCTTTGTGGACTCCACTATTCTTTCTCCTGGAACCTACCACTATTCGGTGGCTACTCTGGGGAGGCAAGGGCGAGTTTCATCCTACGCCTCGAGGAGTGTAAGTTTTTCAATACCTGCTCCTGTATTGAGTTTTGTGGAAACAGGTTCCGCTTTTGAGGTCACAATCCAGTGGTCGCACAACACCAACCTTGCCGCAAAGTATGTCATTGAAGGCAGAAGTCGATCGGCCGGCGATACTGTAGTGGGGGCTCATCCTCTTGTTTACCTTGGTACTCCTGCGAGTCAGTATGTATCACCCGTTGATACCAACAGCGTCTACTGGTTTCGAGTCAGGTCACTTTCCTCGGCGCTTTCAAATCAGATCGAGCTCCAATACTTGGCTGGCACATGGAAGCTTGCGCCATAAGAACGCGCCCCCGTTGTCCATGCTCGTGGCACGCGGGAGTCTTTTTCGCACTCCCGATTCTCCTTCACTTGACAGCTTTGTCACAGATAAATCCGATAGCGCCTGTCGATTCCACTCCCGTGCGATACGGCTTCCTGAAAGTAATCAGCAACCTGGATAAAGCCTATCTTATCGTTAACGAAGATTTTGTCAATGCCAAAACGATAACGCCGAACACCGCCATACAGCTTCCAGTTGGCGATCACAGTTTTATCCTCTCTCATCCAAAGATCATGGACCCACAGTTCAGGCTGGAGATTCTTCCAGACCAGGTGAGGGAGTACAAGATAGATCTTGATACCACGACTTCGTCCGAGATTGTTTTGAGAAACAGCGTTTACCCTGTCATCAAGTTGAAAGCGAATCTCGTAGTAATAACAGACAATGATTCAGAAGTTTTTTTTGACAGCACGTTAGCGGGAACGGGCCTAGCCAAAGGATCGCTGAGCACAGGATTGCATTTTATTCAAACAGAACATCCTCTTGCTGGGACACGATGGGAAAACGTGCGAGTTTCATCCCGCCGGCTCAAGGTCCTCGAACTGTATAACAAACCCGAACGCAGTACATACTGGGCATTGAGCTTCATTCCCGGCGTCAGCCGGATTTATGCTGATCGTTCTTCAAAAGGGTACCTTCTTCTGGGTGCAGCATTCGGGACGCTGACGGGAGGCCTACTCTCGCACACCGCATTCAAGAAAAGCAATGCCGATTATCAGAACGTTGTCTACCAATATAATCGTGCAACTGTAGAGAGCGAAGTGGTTCGTCTCGCCAACGAGGCGCAATCAAAACTGGATAACGCAACGACGTACGCCCTCATACGCGACGCGGCATTCATTGGGGCGGTGGTGGTGTGGGTACTGAGCTTTGTCGATCTTATGCACGGCCCTGACGGAGGCTACAGAGAACGTAGGGCCTTCGACCCTTTCAGTTACGTACCTTTGACACCCCGCGAACAAGCTGTCGTGTTGAAAATCAAAATACCCCTTTCCCGCTAGCCGGCGAATGATCTATCGGAAGTACATCGTTCCTCTGATGTTTTCACTCTGTATCTCAAGCTGCGAGTCGCCAGTGGAATTCAGCAGGACCAATGTCTTGGACCCGCAGAATGAACTTTACGTTCCTCCACCTCCGTCCGGAATATCGTTAACGTCCACGAAGAACGTAGCGATCCTTACATGGCGCGACAGCAGCGTGTATGAGGATGGGTATATCGTCGAGAAAGCGATTGACGACTCAACAACTTTCAAAATTCTTGCCGTGCTTCCTCCCAACTCGACGACTTATAGTGATTCTTCGGGCGATATCAGTTTAAACACATGGTATCGAGTAGGAAGTTATAAACAAAAGACCGACAAGAGGGACCTTATTCTCACACAACCAGTGAAGCTCTCCCTAGGCAACGTTACTTCCTTATTTTCTGCACCTACCGAAGCAGGGGATATCCTCATTACATGGAACGAGAATAGCTCGTTCGAGAGTGGATTTGTCGTCGAAGTCGCCGTTTGGATGGATACAGTGTCTTATCCATTCCAACGAGCTGCGACTTCATCTGATACTACGTTTTACGAGCTTGTGCGGGTCAGCGCGGACGTGAGTTCTTATGTCGATACCAGCAGTCTTACCTTTGGGATGTTCCGACGGTATCAGGTTTCAATGGTAAGGAATCGCGCAGGAAATGAGCTCGTCCTCGATCAGTCTGAAACTTACTTCGGTGTCAATCAGTGGATGTCGCCGATGATGGGTGGGATCAACCTTCCTCCCATGACAATACTTGACGAGGAGAGAATCAGGCTTTTTTGGGCGGATCAATCGAAATTTGAGGACGGCTTTGAAATCCAGCGAAAGGCTCCTGGACAGTCCTTTCACACGTTTGTCGCTTTGACATCTCCGAACGCCACATCTTATGACGACACAACGAATTTAATGAACGGCGGTGACTATTCATATCTCGTAAGAGGGAAGAAAGGTTCGAGATTTAGTTTCTCCACAGGAGTTGGATTTACCTACACCATAGCTACACCAGTCCTGAGACTTAACAATTCGTCCGCGACAGACCAGATCACTCTCTCATGGACTCACGAAACGTCGTTAGCCGTTCGTTACATCATCGACCAGTCTGTGAATGGCGGCCCTTTCCAAACCGCCGCAATTATCCCTGTTCCGTCTTTCCAGTATACTCTTCCAGCAGACACAACAAAAACATACAGGTACCGAGTTCGCTCAGCCTCCTCTTCAGTTTCTAACGGAGTCGATGCAAAGTATTTCGGACACTATGATCTTCGCTTCACTGCCGGCATCAGCGGAGCGTCAGACATTGCGTTTAGTCCTGACGGTCAATACCTGGCTGTGGGTGGGTCGCTGCTGAGCGTGGTTACAGGTTCTGTTGTACGGACTTTCACTCCTTGCAACGCCGTGGCTTTCAGCCCAACAGGTGATACTTTGGTCACCGGATCAACGAATAGCGTCGGACTCTGGAATGTTCTGACAGGCTCACGGCTGATTAACCTTACTCCGGTATCGGCTTGGCAGAACGACGTCTCAGATGTTGCTTTCAGTCCCTCAGGACAATACGTCGCATCAATTTGTTACGATGGGAAGGCAACAGTTTGGAATTTGGTCGACACCGCGATCGTCAGCACGTTCGGTTACACAGGGTTTGGTCATCCACAATCCGTTTCGTTCAAAGCTGATGGGACAAAGATACTTTCCACCGGCAGAGGTACCACGCCCGGATGGTCGTATGTGGATGTTGTCGACGTGGCAACCGGGGTTGTCGATAGGACCATCGGGGAATATTATGGTGCATGGGATGTACAATGGAGCCCAAACGGTTCTCTTATCGCACTCAGCACAAACCAGTATCTCGTACTTAGCTTATTCGACCTTGCGGCTAATCAAGCGGTCTGGACGGCTCTTGCAAGTCGAGGCCGATTCGCTGATGGGGGAAATCTTCTACTCTACAATGGCTCGGTTCTTAATGTGCCAACGAGAGCCGAAGTCTCCAGAACAAGCTTATTCCCACTGTATGGACTTGTCGCAATAAGTGAAGACGCATCTCTCATCGCGAACAGTCCGAATCCAAACGAGGTTTCCATCTTTGCGAGAACAGGCAAAAGGTGGAAATCTACGGATTCACTCTCGAACGCGTCGTTCTAAAAATCACTGAAGGAGGCTCTTCATGAAAACCGGTTCCGGGCATTTCACGACGTCCCTATTTCTTGGTCTTTCATTTCCTTTCTTTTCTGTCATCGCTCAGGTTGAAACAACACAACGAGCAGCTCTTACCATCAATTCAACTCCGCAGGGCGCGGAGGTTTTTCTCGACAATATCCGCGTGGGCGTTACACCACTTGTTATCGATAGTCTCGCCACCGGTACAGCGAAAATCACTCTGACGTATCCTGATTTCGAAACGTGGGAATCAAGCCTTTTTTTTGAGCGCGGAATTCCTTTGACCTTGAATCCCCAGCTCAAGGCAAAGTACGGCTTCCTCTCGCTGGAGACATCTCTCTCGCGTGCAGAAATCTTTGTGGATAGCAGCCTGGTCGGCACTGGCAGCCTCGGCAAAATGAAATTACCCTACGGTTGGCATACCGTCGAAGTGTCTCATCCGGAGGTAAGAGCTGCGCATTCCAGAGTGTATGTCAATCCCGGTGAAAGTGTCGAGATGGCCTCGAGATTTGGTCATTTCACTACATTTCCGACAGCGTACTCCTTGGTCATTCCCGGAATGACACAAATCGCAGATGGCTCCACGACGGAGGGCGCTTTCATGTTTGGGGCAACGGCGATTTCCATGTACTATTTCTTGCGTTGGAATCGCATCTATGAAGATCGTGATAGCAAATACTCCTTTGCAGTGTTAGTCTTTGAAGTAGCTAGGGGAAGGAGTCCCACGAGTCCAGATGAACTTGGTCCGGGATATAGAGAACTCTACGAAGGGATTGGTCAGGCTAACGAGAATCTCAACACAGCAATCAAGATGGCGTTGGTTTTCTATAGTATAAGCCTTATTGAAGGGCTTCTTTTCCACTCTACCAAAAGCAGTCTCCACGTAACGTCAAGAGCGCAAGAACCCGTTCTCACGCCAAAAATATCATTTCAAAACGGCAAATCTGGCGTTGCAGTTGAATTGACCTTTGATTGGTCGTGGTTCACAACAAGGTGACTCAGAGTTTATACCTTTCAGTGGTCGCATACGTTTATGGTCGGTCTTATTCGTTGTACTCGATCCCTTGATCTACATCTCTGCTCCGGCAACTCAATATGTCTCAACCGTTGTTACCAACTACATAGCGGGGAAATGGACATTGGTGTCTTAGGATTCTTCCTCGTAGTCTACGCTGCTCTCTCGTATTGACATTCTCGGCTTTGATTCTTCGGCAGGAACAGGCATGGTCACAAATAAACGTGCCAGAATCTACGGATTCGTCCTCCCGCAGCGAACTATGGTTTTCTAAAAGTCATACCCAATATTGACACCCTTTTCCTCATCGTTGACGGAGATTTCTCAAACGTAAAAACAATAACCCCCACGACTGCTGTTCGACTTCCAGTGGGCGAAGTCCGGCTATTTTTTTTCTTTCGCGAGGAGCTCGGGAAACGAGCCCGCCAACCATTGGTCCACCCACCGAACCTTGTCCTTGTACTGTGCCTGGTCAGCTTCATGACGACTCATCATTGGATGGGGCAGTTCAAAGAATGACCCTTCGCCTTTGACCGCTTCGTCATCGCCGACCTCAAGGTAGCAGAAGCCTTTCCCGTCAAACACGTCGGAGACCGGTTTGTCGTTGATCCTTCCCGCAATCTGACGCGCGGCGATACCTCCCTGCGATGCGGCAAACACACCCGCCTTCGGAAGAACCAGGGACACTTCAGGGTTGAATTTCCCCGGCAATTGCACACTCGTGATATCTCCGACAGCATAGACCGGGATCGAGGATTGGCCCTGGCTAACGACCATCGTCTCTGGATTCACAGGAACCCAGCCGCTTTCGTTCGTCAGGCCTGCATCCCGCACCGCATGCGGGGATTCATGAGGGGGAACCGCTATCAACAGGTCATACGATACCGGATCGCCCTGCTCAAAGAGAATCTTTCGGTTTGGTCCGTCGATGCGTACTGTCTTCCTTAACGTTTGATATGCGATCCCGCGTTGCTCGATAAGTTTGCGGACAAACGACCCCATCTCGGGGCCCGCCGTTGACATCGGCATGGGCTCCACGGTGACAATGCTTATTCTCGATTTTCCCTTCAGCCCGCGTTTCCTGAATGAGCTCTCGAGCACCATGGCTGCCTCATACGGTGCAGGAGGACATTTGAAGGGAGTGCGAGGAATGAGAAAGACGACGTCTCCCCCTTGAAAATCCGCAAGAGTACCCCGCAAGCGTGTTGCTCCATCGAGAGTATAAAACGTCTGTGCATTCTCCTGAAGCCCGGGGATCGCCGACATGTTGACGTCAGCGCCGAGGGCGATCACCATAAAATCGCCCTTTCGCACTCCCTGACGCGTGTGTACCTCGCCGAGAGCCAGGTTCATCCCTTCGATCTCTGCCTCAACGAACTCGACATTTTGAGGGAGAAGATTCTTCCGGGTTCGTGAAACCTCATCGCGGCTTTTGTCTCCCACCATCACCCACGTCTTTGCTGCGCCGACAGAAAACGAGTCCGATTTGTCAAAAACGGCAATTTTGTGGTCTGCCGGGATGAGCGAACGGAGCGTCCACGCTGTGGCAAGTCCACCGAATCCTCCGCCGAGGATAAGCGTTGTTGTTGGTTTCATCGCTTCGAGTACACGACCTTTCCGTTGACGATGGTGTAAAGAATTTCTGTGTTCAAAATTTCTCGCGGTTCAATCTTGAGCAGATTCTTCGATAACACTGTGATGTCCGCAAGTTTTCCGACTGCGATGGAACCTTTGTCCTTTTCCTCGAAATTTGCGTAGGCCGAGTTATACGTGTACGCTTTGATCGCATCCCGAATGTCGATGCGCTGTTCGGGGAACCATCCTTCCGAAGGTTGTCCGTTGACTGTTTGTCTCGTCACTGCGGCGTACAGACCAAGGAGCGGATTGATCGGGTACTCCGCCGCCGACGTTCCGGGCCAGTCGGTGCCAAAGCTCAGCATTGCACCACATTCCATGATCGAGGTGAACGCATACGCTCCCCTGCACCTCTCATGTCCTATTCTCTCCGCCATCCAGCGCATGTCGTCGCTGAGATGAAACGGCTGAACTTCCGCGATGACGCCGAGCTCTCCGAGCCTCTTGAAATCTTTCGGCGCAATCACCTGCGCATGAACGAGACGAAACCGACGGTTTTTCCTTCCGTTGTGTTTGTTCAGCTCGTCAAGGTAATTCAGGAGAACGTTATTCGCTTCATCGCCGATCGCATGAACGCTCAACTGCAGGCCTGCATTGTCCGCATCGAGCATATACTGAAGGAATTTTCCTTCCACGAAATTGCCCTGCTCGTCCACCATCAGAGGACGCCACCGTCCGCGGTTTCGCGTGTTGTTCGCATACGGCTCAAAAAACCGCGCCGAGCTTGTGCCCATAATGCCGTCGATA
>JACPSI010000007.1 GCA_016193365.1 Ignavibacteriales bacterium | reverse complement strand
GCGGGCGGCAAAAGTGCGCAGCTTATTGTGCGCGGCGGCAGTCCGGACGAGAACCTCACACTGCTTGACAACATCGAAATTTACAACCCCATCCACTTCGCGCGAACCGGCGAGTCGATGGGCATCATCAGTATCATCAATCCGTCGCTTCTCAAGTCCGTGGATTTCATGACCGGCGGCTTTCCTGCCTCGTACGGCGACAAAATGTCATCGGTGTTTGATATGTCTCTTATGGAGGGCAACAAGGAGCTTCACAACGTTGATATCAATACGAACATCGGCGGATTCGGCGCTCTCGTCGATGGCCCGACTCCGGGTGGAGGCTCGATGGTTTTTTCAGCGCGCAGGGGATTCTTCGATTTGCTGACGTCTCTGATGAATCGTCCTGCGGCTCCGCGCTACTACGATGCCGTAGGAAAAGTCACGTATGACCTCGATGAAAAAAACCGCGTCAGTTTTTTGGGATTTTATTATCTGGACCAAATCGAACGGGCCGGAACAACACCCCAATCAGCACAGGGTTCAAAATATGACTATTTGACGCGCGACGACTTCGGCTCAGCCGCCGGGATAAATTGGCGCTCTTTGTTGTCGACTGATGCGTATTCGTTGACGACACTTTCTTTCTCCGGAAACGGCTGGAACACATTGCAGGGAACGGAGACCAACCGTTCTGCGCGCGGCGAAGACATTCGCGAATACAGTTATTCATTGAAGAACGAAATTTCCTATCAGCTTCAGCCCGAATTGCAGCTTAAGGGAGGCGTGCAGCTTCATCTCATCGACTCGAAGCACATCGCATGGACGCCGGAAGACACAACGCGTAACGGGCAACTGATCCCGGCTACGTCAACTGATCCCGGCTACGTCAATTTCATATTTTCCCCCGTCGAGCAGAAAGATTTCTGCATTTCTTCAGGATACATGGCGTCCGTTCGCGCAGCTTTCGCTTACAACAGGTGTACGTTACGATTATTTCTCTTTCACACGCGAGGCAACGTGGAGTCCCCGGTTTTCTGCACAATATCACTTCACCGAACAAACATCTCTGAATGCCGCTTACGGGAGATTTTATCAGACACCCGCCTCGTTTCAGATTGCACTGGATCCATTGAATGAACTTCTGCGAAGTAGTTTCGCGAAGCATTACATTGTCGGACTTGAACATGTATTTACTGAAGATACACGTGCCACTCTCGAAGTGTATCGCAAGGGCCTCGCGGGCGTAGTCGTTGAAAGGGATACAAGTAACATTCTAGAAAACAGCGGCAGCGGTTATGCGGAAGGAATCGAACTCTCCGTGCAAAAGAAATTCACGAAAGGGTTCGTCGGCAGCGCATCGTATTCGTATTCAGTTTCAAAACGAAGAGATGGGGATGGATCCACGATGTACGACTTCGAATTCGACCGGCCACATATTGTGAACCTGATTGCGGGCATTGGGCTTTCCGAACACTGGCAGCTTGGCGTCAAGTTTCAATACGCCTCGGGAAATCCGTATACACCGGTTGTCGGAGTAACACAGAAAGGCGGCGTCTATTATGCTGTTGACGGCCTCAAGAATTCAGCCCGATATCCTGATTATCACAAACTCGACATCAGGCTGGATAGAAAATTCGAATTCGGATCGTGGACGCTGACAGCGTACCTCGATCTGTGGAATGTCTACAATCGTCAGAATGTTCTCGCGTACTCGTACAAGGTTGACAATAGCGGTCTCATAATCACAACAACACGCGAAGACTTTGGCGTGCTGCCGATTATCGGACTGTCGGCTCAATTCTGAAACATGACCTGGTAACCTTGTCAAGGACGAGATGATGCACGAAATCCTTGACAAGGTCACCTATTTTTTCTTGCCGATTGATTTTCCAGGAAAAAGCTCCTAATGTAGATGCGTGAGTAAGACTCCCGGAGTTTTACTTGTCCAAGCTCAGTGAGACTCCGGGAGTCTCCCAAAGCACATGGAAGACGCTCTCCTCATAAGCCGCTTGCAGTTCGCGTTCACCATTATGTTTCACTATATCTTCCCACAGCTCACGATGGGCCTCGGGCTGTTGATCGTTGTTATGAAATGGATCGCACTGAGGAAGAACGACGAACGCTACAACGAATCCGCACGATTTTGGGGAAAAATCTTTGCCATCAATTTTGCCATGGGAGTTGTCACCGGTATCCCGATGGAATTCCAGTTTGGGACCAACTGGGCCAAGTTCTCCACATTCGCCGGCGGAGTCATTGGCCAGACGCTGGCAATGGAAGGCATGTTTGCATTTTTCCTTGAATCGAGTTTTCTGGGGTTGTTCATTTTCGGCGAGAAGAAGCTTGGGCCTCGCGGTCATTTCGGAGCAGCGTTGGCCGTCTTCCTCGGATCCTGGATTTCGGGCTATTTCATCGTCGCCACGAACGCGTGGATGCAAAACCCTGTGGGATACGCCGTCGCTCCCGACGGCAATGTTCACGTCAATGATTTCTGGGCGTTGTTGCTGAACCCCTGGCTTGGATGGCAGTATATGCACACGATGCTCGGTTCCGTTATTACTGCGTCCTTCGTTGTCGCAGCCGTGGGCGCGTATTACCTTCTGACAAACCGCAGTGCTGAACATGGAAAATTGTTTGTGAAAACGGCCGTCGTCGCCGGCGTCGTCAGCTCGATTCTTGTTGCTTTTCCGTCCGGAGACGCGCAAGTGAAAAATGTTTACGAGTATCAACCGGTGACATTTGCCGCTATGGAGGGTGTGTTCGAGACCAAAGAAGGCGTTGAACTCTTGCTGATCGGCCAGCCGGACATGGAGAAGATGAAAATCGACAACCCGCTGTATCTGCCGAAGGTTCTGAGTTTCCTGACTCACTTTCGGTGGGAATCTGAAATTCGCGGCTTACAGTCGTTCCCAAAAGATCAATGGCCGACAAATATTCCGCTTTTGTACTATAGCTATCATATTATGGTGGGGCTTGGCACGATTTTCATCGCCATTATGGTTTCGGGAGTATTTCTTCTTTGGAGAGGAAAACTTTTCACCAACCGACGTTTGTTATGGATTCTCATGCTGAGCTTTCCTTTTCCCTACATCGCAAACACTGCGGGATGGACGACTGCGGAGCTCGGACGACAACCATGGCTTGTCTATGGATTAATGCGCACAGCAGACGGACTGTCGCCGACAGTTTCGGCGGGGAATAGCCTATTTACGCTCCTTGGATTTCTCGGGTTGTATTTCGTAATCGGCGTTTTGTTCTTGTTGTTAGTGATCAAGAAAATAAATCAAGGACCGGCCTAAAGACCTTTCGAAGGATTCAAAAGTATCAGCTTGTTCTTCGAAAGGTTTACCCGAGACCAAGAAACAGGACGAACAAGTTAACCTTCCGAAGGTCAACAATATATGGAAACGCTCTGGTTCATCATTGTCGCTTTCATGCTTGCGATGTATGTGATCCTCGACGGCTTTGATTTGGGGGCGGGGATCATCCATCTCTTTGCAGCAAGAAACGAGAATGAACGCAGGACAATCCTCAATGCGATTGGACCCGTCTGGGATGGAAACGAGGTTTGGTTGTTGGCCGCAGGCGGCTCGTTGTATTTTGCTTTCCCGAAACTCTATGCCTCGAGCTTCAGCGGTTTTTACTTACCGCTCATGATTGTGCTTTGGCTGCTTATTCTTCGTGCGCTGGGCATCGAATTTCGCCATCAAGTTCAGAATAACCTCTGGAAATCTTTTTGGGACGGCGCATTCGCCGTGAGCAGCATTCTTCTTTCGATCTTCTTCGGCGCGGCGCTAGGAAATGTCGTGAGAGGGGTTCCTCTAAACAAAGACGGCTACTTCTTCGAGCCACTATGGACAACATTTACCGTAGTTCCGGAGGCAGGCATCCTTGACTGGTTTACTGTGGTGATGGGGCTGGTCGGGTTCTTTACGCTCACATCGCACGGAGCCAATTTCATCGCCCTCAAAACAGAGGGCGAGCTCCAGAAACGCTCCCGGTCAATTGCTGCCATCGCCTGGTGGGGCGTGCTTATCGGCTCCGTAGTTGCCTTCATCTCAACTTGGTCCATTCGCCCGCAAGTCTGGCAGAACTACACTGAGCACATGTGGGGCTTTGTTTTCCCCTTGCTTGGCATCGCCGGCCTTTTCGGTATGTTTTTTTATAATCGAAGCCGACAGGACAAATTCGCGTTCCTTTCATCAGCGATTTTTATCTGCGGAATGCTTGCAAGCACGGCCTTCGGCCTCTATCCCAACCTCCTCCCTGCTTCCACCAATCCGGAATACAGCCTCACCATTTATAACACGGCGGCGCAGGAGTATGGCCTTACGGTTGGATTGACATGGTGGGTAATCGGGATTGCGCTTGTTACGGGGTATTTCGTTTTTGTTTACAAATCGTTCCGCGGCAAAGTTGTTCTGCCTTCTGAAGAATCCGGATACTAACTTAGGACAAAACGATCTCGAGAGAGACAAACCGCTGAAGCGGTTGATCCTCATTGGCTGAAATTTAAGCACCTGACTTAAGTCAGGCGCTATATTGCAGGATTGCGCGGCACAAACCGTTTCAATGGTTTCGTACAGAACTGACCTCAACAAAACATTCTCTTCTGGGGGCTATCATGTCCAAAGAAGTTTTCTTGAAACAAGCTCAAGGCACAACCTTCATCGCAAAAGCGAACACCGGCCACTGGGTTATCGTCGATAATTCCTTGGAGGAAGGCGGAAGTGCCTCGGGATCCTCGCCGAAAGAGCTGCTGCTCATTTCGCTTGCCGCGTGCACAGCGAGCGATGTCATCCCCATTCTGAAAAAGAAACGCAGTCCTGTTAAAGGATTTGAGCTCAAGGCAAAAGCAATGGAGCGCGATGAATTCCCGCGCATTTTTACGGACATTCACCTGGAGTACATCTTCTACGGCGATGGCATCAAAGAAAAAGATGTCGAACACGCCATCGAATTGTCACGTACCAAGTACTGTTCCGTCTCCGCGATGTTGTCGGCGACCGCGAAGATCACGCATTCATACAGAATCATGAAACCGGATTGAAACTCCGGGTTCTTGCGTGATTTTCTTGGATTTTTGCCAAGGCTTCTGTATCTTGAGCCGCTCACATTTCTCCCCGCAATTCAAACGATTGATTTTTCCCGATGGCAAAAGCAACAGCCGCCGATACCAACATTGACCTCGATTTACTGTGCATTAATACCATTCGCACGCTTGCGATGGATGCCGTCCAGAAAGCAAAATCCGGCCATCCCGGATTGCCCATGGGCGCAGCTCCCATGGCATATGTGCTGTGGACGCGGTATCTCAAACACAACCCGGCAAACCCAAAATGGCCGAACCGGGACAGGTTTATCCTTTCCGCCGGACACGGGTGCATGCTATTATACAGTCTTCTACATCTTACGGGGTACGACCTTTCACTTGATGACATCAAGAACTTCCGACAATGGGGAAGCAAAACGCCTGGACATCCGGAATCTCATTTGACGCCGGGTGTGGAAACCACGACCGGCCCGTTGGGCCAAGGATTTGCCAATGGCGTCGGAATGGCGATGGCAAAGAAGTACCTCGCTGCTCGTTACAACAGAGAGAACTTCGAGATCATCAACTACAAGATCTACGGCATTGTGAGCGACGGCGACCTGATGGAAGGCGTGGCCTCGGAAGCCGCTTCGCTGGCGGGACACTTGCGGCTCGGCAATATCATTTATCTTTACGACGACAATCATATTAGCATCGACGGCTCAACAGATCTCTCTTTTACCGAAGACGTTGTGAAACGATTTGAAGGCTACCGCTGGCACGTTCGCACGGTAGAAGATGGCAATGACCTCGAGGCCATTGATGCGGCGATCAAAGAAGCAATTGCAGAAACCGACCACCCGTCGCTCATCAAGGTGCGAACACACATCGGGTTTGGAAGCCCGAACAAACAGGATACGGCAGAAGCTCACGGATCCCCGCTCGGCGAAGAAGAAGTAAAACTCACGAAACAACAGCTCGGATGGGACCCCGAAAGACAGTTTTACATCCCCGAGCAAGCCTTAGCGCATTTTCGGAAGAGCGCAAACCTTGGAAACAAATGGGAACAGCTCTGGAAAACCCAATTCGGCGAGTATAAAAAAAACCATCCGGACCTCGCCGCCGAGGTTGAACGTGTCTGGGCAAACGATTTTGGTAACGCCTGGAAAAAGGCTCTGCTGACCTTTGGCCCTGAGTCCGCGGCGATGGGAACGCGCGAGGCGTCCGGAAAAGTTCTCAATGCAATTGCCCCACACCTGCCCACACTCATCGGCGGTTCGGCGGACCTCACGCCATCCAATAATACGTATCTCAAAGACATGGGCGAATTCCAGGCAGGCAATTACAAAGGTCGAAACCTGCGTTTCGGCGTCCGCGAGCATGCTATGGGCTCTCTCTTGAACGGCATCGCTCTCACCGACGGCATGATCCCTTACGGCGGTACTTTTCTTTTGTTTTATGACTACATGCGTCCGCCCGTCCGGTTGGCCGCCATCATGGGTATTCGGCCGATACTTGTCTATACACATGACAGTATAGGATTGGGCGAGGACGGCCCGACACATCAACCGGTCGAGCAACTCTCCGGCCTCAGAAGTGTCCCCAACATCACCGTTATTCGTCCTGCCGACGGCAATGAAGTTTCCGTTGCCTGGAGGGTGGCTATCGAACATAAGGATGGGCCTGTCGCTCTCATTTTGACCCGGCAGAAAATCCCCGTCATCGACCGTACAAAGTATGCCCCTGCCGGCGGACTTGAAAAGGGCGCGTACGTTCTCACTGAGAATTCCATGACGCCTGAAATCCTGTTGGTTGGCAGCGGTTCTGAAGTGCACCTGGTTCTCGGTGCTTATGAGAAACTTGCCGCCAGCGGAAAAACTGCCCGCGTCGTAAGTATGCCGTCGTGGGAACTGTTTGACCGGCAGCCGAAAGAATATCGCGACAAAGTATTTCCGCCGTTCATAAAAAAACGCATAGCCGTCGAGGCTGCGTTGCCGCTCGGTTGGACGAAGTACGTCGGTCCAACAGGAACTATCGTAGGTGTGACAAGATACGGAGCGTCGGCACCCGGCGATGTGAACATGAAGGAATACGGCTTCACCGTGGATAACATCGTCCAGAAAGCAAACGAGCTCCTTGCAGGATAGCTCTCCACCGCATCACCAGATCGAAAGGATTCTTTCCATGAGGCAAAAGTTCATTCTGACTATTTTCTTCATTCTTTTTTTTGTCGATGCCGCATTCCCTCAACAAAAACCGAGGCTCATTGTCCTCATTTCCATCGACCAGATGATCCCGGAATATTTTGAGCGTTATGACCATCAATTCACAGGAGGACTCAAGCGATTATACACAGAAGGTGTCGTGTTCACCAACGCCACGCTCAACTATGCTTCGACTGAGACGGGACCCGGGCATGCAAGTCTTTCGACGGGATCTTATCCTGCAACGAGCGGGATTCACGCCAATGAATGGTTCGACCAAAAAACGAGAAAACAAATTTATTGCACGGCGGACACATTGGCCAAAGCTGTCGAGGGCGAGGGAGGCGGTTCATCGCCGAAGAACCTTGTTGTGACGGCGTTCGGCGATTGGCTGAAAGCTGAATCACCGGTGTCGAAGGTCGTTTCAGTGGCTTCGAAAGACCGTGCTGCAATCCTTATGGGGGGGAAACGGCCAAACCACGCTTTCTGGTATGACCGTAAAACCGGCCATATGGTCACCTCGACGTACTACACGCAAACAATTCCCGACTGGGCAAAGAAATTCAATGATGGAAACTGGGTGGAGAAGAATCTTCCGGGATCTTGGTGGAAGCTCAGACCTGTGGGCGATTATGAAATGAACGGCCCCGATGAACTGCAGGGGGAAATGATTTGGGGAATGAGCTCCTCTTTTCCTCATCAGTTTGCGATTGAAAAGCGAAACGAACAGACCCTGACAAGTCCCTGGGGAGATATGCTTACGATGGATTTTGCGAAAGCCGCCATCGAAGGGGAGAAACTCGGCCAGCGGGCCATGACCGACATCCTTTGTGTCGGATTGTCATGCACGGATTATGTCGGCCACAGCTTTGGACCGAACAGTCATGAGATCCACGACCATTTGTTGCGCGTTGACCAGGCTCTCGGGGCTTTCATCGATCATGTCGAAAAAATCGTCGGAAACGGCAATGTCCTTTTCGTCCTCAGCTCGGACCACGGCGTGATGCCACTCCCTGAGTATACTTCAAAAGTAAAGAAGGAATCAGCGCGACGTCTTCTTGTGGACAGCATGATCGTTCCAAAGGTCGCCGAACTCGAACAGCAACTCCAAAAGGAAATGAAGACTTCCGAATGGCTTGTTTCACGAAACGGTTTCTTGAATTACGGTGTTGCAAAAAAAAGTAAAATGAGCGAGACGGCGTTCGAGCAAAAAGTTCGAAATGGCCTGTTGAACATCGATGGAATAGCCGATGTCTTTTTCAAACGCGAACTCGTGGACAAAAAAACAAAACAGCGCCCGTACCTTGGCCATTTTCAGCGAAGTTACTATGCGCCGCGAGGTGAGGACTTCCAGGTTCTTTTTTGTGAGAATTGCCTGCCAACAACGAGGCCAACCGGAACATCTCATGGCTCAGCCTACAGGTATGACAATCATATTCCGCTGATCGTTATGGGCTGGGGACTCCAAGCGTCACGCGTGACAAGAGAAGTACATTCCGTGGACGTCGCTCCAACACTGGCCCGCATTCTTGGCCTGACATATCCAAAAACTGTCGACGGTTCGCCGCTCAACGAGGTTCGGCGATAGTTCTAAAGCTCACGATGACGATCCGAGGATCTGGTGAGTCTCCTCAAGACTCATCCATGTCGCCGATTTACCGGGCGTTCTGAACTCACACCAACGGGGACCAGTGGCAGACAACATGGAATTTCACCACCCACCTGCCTTGACGCTTTCCAAAGACGTAAAATGGTTTTTGGCGATACTCCTCGTTATCGGCATTGTTCTCCTGGCAACCGTTATCCCTGGCGTCTTTATTATTGATGAGGATAACTACCTTGTAAGTGTCCTCGCCTTGAGACACGGAGGCTTCACGCCCCCCGGTCTCGATGAATTGACGCCAAGCCCCTCCCTTCTGTACTTCGACCCTGATGCACGAGGACGCATCATGACGACGCATCCATTCGCGTTGCTTGTGGCGCCGCTCTATGCTTTTCTTGCGCTCCCTTTTTCCTATTTCGGCTGGTACGGTCTCGTGTTTCTCAACATTCTGTCGTTTCTCATTGCGGCAGCGCTAGTTTTATTTCTGACCCGGGCCGTGGCCAACAGCGCTTTCACCCCCTGGATTGCCGCGGCAACATTTGTTTTGGGCAGCTACTCAATTGAGTACGCGCAGGGAGTGTGGCCCCACATGTTGTCCGCTGGACTCGCCACGGCGGCGTTTTTCCTGGCTGTGAAGTCTCTCGGGGATACGCGTTACCTCTACGCGGGTCTGGCCGGACTTACTTTTGGCATTGCGGTCGGCGTGAGAGAACAGAACATTCTCTTTGCCGGCTGTACCGGCTTGGGTCTCTTGATGTTCGGAAAGAGAAGGGTCGCAACACTGGCCGCCTTTGCCGTCGGGCTGGCAATTCCTCTCGTCGCCATTTCTTTCATCAATCTCCATAAATTTGCTTTTTTTCATCCGTTTCCAAAATTTTTTTCCTACGCCTCTGATGTATCGGTTACGCATCAAGAATCTCCCGTTCTCGAGCCGTTGCGGGCTTTCTGGGCGAAGGTTGTGGATTTTTCTTATATCGGCACTATCAACGACCCCGTTAAGGCCTCTCTGTTCTATCGGGCTCCGGGGTCGGGCGCTGTATTACTGTATGGAATCGTAAAAAAATCTCTTCTCCAGTCGGCTCCATGGATCGGGCTTGCAATCATTGGATGCGTTACGGCATGGATCCCAAAACCTATTCACCTGCCTGAAGCTCGAAGACTGCTCAAGATGACATCCCTCGTTGTGCTGCCGACCCTCGTGTTGTTCTCTCTCGCAGGCTCGATACGCACCGACGCACTAGCTTATAATCAGCGGTATTTTCTCGAATTGCTCCCCTTCTGCGCCGTAGCTCTTGCATTACTGATGGATCACTTCGAAATCAAACCAACATACCTTATTGCGGGCTTTGCCGCTGGCGGCCTTATTGTCATGGGAGTCCTTCAACATCCATCGGCTTTTTTGAAATTCTCCGGACAGTTGAAGATTCCGCTTGTTCTCTCATTGCTGCTCATCTTTGTCTGGGTATTCCCGGCTCGTTTCATCCACCGCAACATTCCGTCTCTTGCACTCGGCGCGTGCCTGGGGTGGGCTCTTGTTATCCACCTCGGGACAGACCTCGTCGGCTCTCGGTTCCGGAGGAGCGATAACGATCAGCGCTTGCAGATACTGAAGAACGTCGTCCCCGACCATTCCGCTCTTTTTACGTACTGGGGGAACAAAGACGCCGCCGGCCCGCTGCAACTTGAACGCGATGTTATCATTGTGGACGTACACGCCGACGATGGACATGACGCACCACAATTGATCAATGAACTTTTGGCCCAGAGAAGAAAAATCTTTATTCTCCTTATCGACATCCCCGACGAAATGCTCACCAGAATACTTCAAGGTCGGTCCACTCGACGTTTTTCTGAATCGTACATGAATTTCGTCGAAGTCTTGAGTCAACCTCCGGGATAGACGTTCCACTCAATGAACCTTCCCTCGCTAACCAGAAACTTTCCTTACGGGGAAATCATCATTGCAGCCGTTCTCTTCTCTGCATATGTGATCACGTTGCTCCCCGGACCGGGCTACACAGGCGACACGGCGAAGTTTCAATTCGTCGGATCTGTGCTTGGGACGCCGCACGAAACCGGATATCCAGCCTATGTTCTCCTGAATTACATTTTCACTGGCCTTGTTCCGTTCGGCTCTCTTGCAGGAAAATCCAACTTCCTTTCTGCTCTGTTGTCCGTCGGAGCTGCCCTACTTCTCTACGCGACGTTGAGGCGTATGAACCTGACCATGTGGATATCGCTTGCAACAACGCTCACGTTTGGCACTGGTTATACCGTCTGGTCCCAATCCATTGTCGCGGAGGTATACTCTCTCAACATTCTGTTCGTGGCGCTTGTCACGTATTATGCCCTCCGATGGCATGACGAAAGGAAGGAGAGATTTTTCTTTCTTACATGCGGCTTTTACGCTTTTTCGTTTGGCAATCATCTGACGATGATTACGTTCCTTCCTGCCATTGTGTATTGGGTGTGGGTATCCGACCGGCGCGCTTTTGTTGATTCAAGAAAAATCCTCTTTGTGTTTCTCCTCATTGTTCTCTCGGCTTTTCAATACGGGTACATTCTCTGGCGAACAACGAACCCCTCGACTCCATACGTTGAAATGTCGGCGACAAATCTTGTCTCATTGTGGGAAGGGGTCTCGGGCGGTCGGTTCAGCCACCTTTTCTTTGGGCTCTCACTGTCATGGATGCTTTTTGAGCGGCTTCCGGCGCTTCTGATGTTCATGTTCAGAGAACTCCTCTTCCTTTTGCCTTTTATTGTTGCTGGCATGTTTTCTTTCAGAAACAAACACCGGAGATTGTTCCTTCTCCTTGCCATAGCCGGAAATATTCTCTTTTGCCTGGGGTATGCAATCTATGACATCTTTGTGTATTTGATCCCGAGTTATTTCTTTCTTGCCATTTTTGCTGCGGTCGGGCTGGAAAACCTCTCATCGGCTCTAAAATCGCGAATCACGATATTCAGGCCAGCGTTCGTTTTGGCCATTCCCCTCATCACACTTCTGATGAACTACGTGCCAGTGAACCGAAAAAATGACACTGTAGAAAACGAAAAAGCTCTGAAAATTCTCGAGATTGTCCGAGAAAATTCCGTCCTTGTCTGTCCGGATTATCATTTTGCGATGATTTTCTGGTATCATGTCCTGACGCAGGAATGGAAAGACCGGAACATTCATGTTGCCTTCTACCATGACCAAAAATTTCCCTCATCGGCATCTGCAGACTATATTCTCCGCAATAAGATCTGGTTTGTCCCGGTAACAGGAGACTCTATCCCGCCGGGGCTGAAGGTTTACGTTTTTCTCGAGTCTTTTCCGCTCGATGTCGACAGGCTGCCCGGCATTCGAAAAGACAGTCTCTCCGTGAGAATGCCTTCCGATGTGGGTGAGGTGCGCCGCCATGAGCAGCTAAAGAAAGCGGGACTCAAATCGACAAAGGTATTCGATAGCCTCTTTCTGGTGCAGAGCAGAGACGATTGACCCAGTGAGGAAGCTTGACCTCTTTCCTTTTTGCCTGCCTTTTCCTACCTTCTTCTAATCTTTCCGGGTGTTTCACAGTTTCTCGATCCGACAAGTTCTGAACAAACAGCCACTATAACACTCACCCTGTTTCGAACGGAGTCTTTATGTCCTCCTTCACGCTTACTGTAAACGGAAAGAAACACACGGTCGACGTAGATCCCGACACGCCGTTGTTGTGGGTGCTTCGCGACTCTATCGGACTGACCGGTACCAAGTATGGATGCGGTCAGGGATACTGCGGGTCCTGCACTGTCCATGTCGACGGCGAAGCGATTCGTTCGTGCACCATGGCCATCGAATCGCTTTCGGATAAAAAAGTCACGACGATTGAAGGTCTCTCGCCGAATTCAAGTCATCCAATTCAACAGGCTTGGATCGCTCACGATGTTCCTCAGTGCGGGTATTGCCAGTCCGGACAAATCATGGCAGCGGCAGCGTTGCTCTCGGAGAAGCCTGACCCGAACGACGAAGATATTAACGCCTCCATGAACCTGATTTGCCGATGCGGAACCTATAACCGAATCCGGGAAGCAGTTCATGTTGCATCGGAAAACATGCGGAAAAAAGAATTAGGCCAGAAGGGAGGGAAATAAGCCATGAACGCAACATTGAATCGACGCGATTTTATTAAAGTTTCCTCGCTCGCCGGATCCGGGCTTGTTCTTGGATTTTATTTGCCCTCAAAGGAAAACGAATCTCTCTTCGCTGAGCCGCTCACAGACTTTTCGCCCAACGCATTCGTCAAAATCGACCCGACTGGAACTGTGACCATCTCCGTCGCAAAATCCGAAATGGGCCAGGGTGTTCGCACATCGCTGCCCATGATTGTTGCGGAAGAGCTCGAGGCTGACTGGTCGAAAGTGAAGATCGAACAGGCAGACGCCCATCCGACAAAATACGGCAGCCAGGGCACGGGCGGGAGCTTCAGCGTGCGCGGTTCCTGGCAGATGCTTCGCCAGGCGGGTGCCACAGCGCGTGAAATGCTCCTGACAGCCGCAGCGCAATCGTGGAACGCGGATAGATCCTCCTGTCGCGCAGAAAAAGGTTTTGTCGTTCATTCTTCCGGAAAAAAACTTTCCTATGGGGATCTGGCTGATGCGGCAGGAAAGCTCCCCGTCCCAACCTCGGTTCAACTGAAAGACAATAAGGATTTCAAGATCCTCGGAAAAGCAATCCCGAAAGTGGACACCCCGGAAAAAGTGAACGGTTCCGCAATGTTCGGGTCCGATGTGCGTGTAAAAGGAATGCTTTTCTCCTCAATAGAAAAATGTCCGGTCTTCGGAGGAAAAGTGAAAAGCTTCGATGCCGCGAAAGCAAAGGCGGTTTCCGGAGTGAAAGATGTTGTCAACCTCGAAAACGGTGTGGCGGTCGTGGCGACCTCGACGTATGCCGCATTCAAGGGACGCGAAGCCCTCTCCATTACATGGGACGAAGGACAATGGGCTAACCAGAAAAGTGAATCGATCAAGAAGATGTTCGAGGACGCTGTTAAGCAACGAGGCTCGGTCGAAGACTACGATGGGGATGCGGAGGGCGCTTTTGCCTCTGCCGCAACAAAAGTCGAAGCGGTGTACGAGGTTCCTTTCGCAGCCCACGCGACCATGGAGCCAATGAACTGCACCGCACACGTGCAAAGCGACCGTTGCGAGATCTGGGCGCCAACGCAATCTCCGCAAGGGGCTCAGAATGAGGCTGCACGAATCCTTGGATTGCCGCTGGACAAAATCACTGTGCACGTCACCCTGCTAGGCGGCGGCTTCGGCAGGCGATTGCAGTCGGATTATGTGCAGGACGCGGTAAAGGTGTCAAAAGCGGTCAATGCGCCCGTGCAGGTCATGTGGAAGCGCGAGGACGATATGCAGCACGATTGGTATCGTCCCGCAACGTACAACTTGATGCGGGGCGGACTCGACAAAAACGGCTCACCCGTTGCCTGGTTGCACAGAGTTGCGGGGCCAAGCTCCCGGGGCCTCGTGGTTGGCGGTTCGACTCCGCAATACAAGATTCCGAATTTCATGATTGACTCTCACATAAAAGAAACCGGCGTTCCAATCGGCGCCTGGCGCTCTGTCGGGCCGTCACAAAACGGATGGGTCGTGGAGAGTTTCATTGACGAGCTTGCCCATGCATCGAAAAAAGATCCTTATGAGTTTCGGCGTCAGCTTCTAACGAGATCGCCAAGGCTGAAACGTGCGCTCGAAGTTGCCGCCGAAAAAGCCGGCTGGGGAAAACCTTTGCCCAAAGGAATCGGCAGAGGCATCGCTGCCGTCGAAGGTTTCGGAAGCTCGATCGCTCAGGTCGCCGAAGTTTCCGTCCAGCCGGATGGAACGGTCAAGATTCACCGCATCGTTGCAGCAGTGGATTGCGGTCCGGTGGTGAACCCGAATACGATTGAGGCTCAGATTGAAAGCGCCGTTGTTTATGCCATGAGCGCATCGATGAAAGATGAAATAACGATCGCTCGCGGTCGCGTGGTGCAGAGCAATTTCCACGACTACTCCATGCCGATGATCAATGAAATGCCGAAGGTCGAGGTGCACATTATTCCCAGTACCGAAGCCATCGGAGGTATCGGCGAGCCGGGGCTGCCCCCGTTTGCGCCGGCTTTATGCAACGCGATCTTTGCGGCGACGGGAAAACGAATCAGACGATTGCCGATTCGGCCCGAAGACCTGAAAAAAGCTTAGACATTCAAGTTATAGCGTGGTGAGGTTGTCCAAAAAGACGCCTTTTTGTGTCACGGTCCATACCGTGACACAAAAGAGAAAAAAGAGCCAGCTTTCTGGGCCTTTCAGCGCCACGAAATGGTTCGTGGCGCCCAGGCCTTCACTTTTTGGACGGCCTCGAGCAGTCTTCGAAGCTTTTTTCCGGAATCGTCTTGACGTCAAACTCTTTAAAACTGTGAAATCTGAAGTCTAAAATCATGGCGCCATGAGGACACCTGTGGCGCCTTCTTTATTTTCAAAGAGTCTTCATATGGTTCAGCGCACAAAATGGTTTGAACGAACGTTCGACTTCAACTTTCCGGTCGGCGTTTTTCCGTCTCTCCTCGAGCGATTACGCGGAACGCCCGCACGGCTTGAGGAACTCGTGCGGTCCTTCCCACAAGAGATCCTGACGAAACGCCGGAATGGCGGCTGGTCAATCCAGGAACACGCAGGGCATCTCTACGACCTCGAAGAACTCCACTTCGGACGGCTTGATGATTATGATGCCGGGGTTGAAACCTTGCGCTCCGCAGACTTAAAGAATCAGAAAACAGAGAATGCAAACCATAACGCCCAGCCGGTCAAAAAACTGCTGGAGTTGTTTCGCCATGGACGGCTTCAGTTTGTGCACCGGTTGGAGGCAATGGATGAGAAAAAGCTTGTCCGTTCGTCCGTACATCCCCGATTGAAAAAACCGATGCGCGTTGTCGACTTTGCGCTGTTCGTTGCTGAACACGACGACCACCATCTGGCCAGCATCACCGGGTTGGCAGTATTCTTTAAGGCTCATTGAGGATGGCGGACCCCACACCGAGGCCTGACTCCGAGAACCTTCGTCGGATGCATCGCGAGCTCTTCGCGCGTCATCCCGGCCAGGGGAGTTTTCGCGAAGTTTTTTACACGAATATCGTCCGCTTTCCCCAGCTCCGGCTTATCGGTTTTACGATTCTTGCCGCAGCAATCTTCCTCCACAACAAGTTCGTTCTCGGCGATTTCTCGTGGGACAAGTTTATTGAAATCTTCGTCATCATGGAAGCGTACGCGCTTCTGTCCTGGCTGTGTCTCTATCTTTTTTTCAAACGCTTCAGATTGTTCGACCTCGGCATCTTCTTCTTCGCCTTCGACCTCGTCGTATGGACGCTCGCCATTTATTATTCGGGCGGCGAAAGAAGCTGGCTTTTCTTTATTCTTGTTCTTCGCTCCGCTGACCAGAGCTTCACGAATGTCCGACGAACTCTGAGTTTTGCTCACTTTTCGACATTCTGCTACCTCGTGCTCGTCCTGTACCTGGCCTTCGTTGAACGGCGGGAGATTTCCTGGACGTCGGAGGTCACGAAACTCTTTCTGATTTATTCCGCCAACATCTACATGGCTTTGACGGCGGTGACTGCCAACCAGCTCCGGAGGAGGACGTTACGCGCAATGCGAATGACCGGGCGGCTGATCGTCGAGCTGGAAAAATCGACTGCCAAAGCAGAGGAAGCAAGTCGTGCAAAATCGCAATTCCTTGCCAACATGAGCCACGAGCTGCGCACCCCTCTTAATTCCGTCATCGGCTTTGCCAGCGTGATGATGCGGAACGTGAACAAGAATTTGAAACGGCGTGACATTAACTTCCTACAGAGAATCGTGGAGAACGGGAAGCACCTCCTCGACCTGATCAACCAGTTGCTGGACTTAAGCAAAATCGAAGCTTCAACCACGAAGCTCAAAATTGCTCCTGTGTCCCTCAACCGCCTCGTGAAAAAGACTGTGGACCAGCTTGAAGGAGAGATTCGGAACAAGCCCATTCGGCTCATCACCTCGCTGCCGAAATCCATGGCCGCCGTTCCGACCGACGAGCAAAAACTTAAGCAGGTGCTCATTAACCTCCTGGGAAACGCACTCAAGTTCACAAAAAAAGGGACGATCACGGTCAGGGTCCATCTCGAGCCATCGACGAAAAAGCCGGGCCGTATAGATGTGCAGGATACAGGGGTCGGCATTGCTCAGGACCAAATCGGAAAGATTTTCGACCCCTTCCACCAGGTTGACGGTGGGCAAACCAGGAAACATGAGGGCACAGGGTTGGGCCTTGCCATCGCCCGGTCGCTCTGTCATTCGCTCGGGTATGACCTTAAAGTGGAAAGTAAGGTGGGCGAAGGGTCCACGTTTAGTATTTTTCTGAACGGTACACCTACTTCAAGGAGGCATGCATGAACTACGTCGCAATTCTTGTCGCAGCGGTTGCAAACATGGTTATCGGATTTCTGTGGTACGGGCCGTTGTTCCATTCGTGAAAGAGCTTTCGGAAATAGTGGCTGGTGTTGGTCGCCTGCAACAATCCGGCAAAAGAGGAGCGCTCGCCACGGTCGTAAAGGTGACGGGATCAGCCT
>JACPSI010000033.1 GCA_016193365.1 Ignavibacteriales bacterium | reverse complement strand
AAGTCTCATCGCCTAGCAGGAACCTCGATCTACGACTGTTTCGCACTTCGAAGCAGGGTATATTTCGACGGTCCCCACTTGGGCAAAAAGCTGCATGAAGCGATCGACACTTTCCTTGTCCGAAGCTTCAAGCGTTAAATGGAGAGAATGGCCACCGTCAATGACTGCTTCACTAAGAACCTTTATGCCGGCTTGCTCTGCGTTTCCCTTTGAAAGGTGTTTGAGCAGCATCGGTGCCATCTGCGCGTCCCGCGCCGGACAATTTTCTGCAGAATGTTTGTGTTGAACAATGAACAAGGACATGGTTTTTTCCTCCTCTGAGATTCAGAAGAACATCTCTAACCTCTTTTAATATCTCGGCAATGAAGGATCGATCTTCACTGCCCATTCATCAATCCCCCCAACCAGATTTTTCACTTTCTTAAACCCTAACTCTCTTAAGAATTCGACTGCTCGCTGACTGCGCCCTCCATGGTGACAATGGGCGGCTATTTCTCGTGAAGAATCAAGCTCGTGCACACGATTCGGTAAGTCGCCAAGCGGGATAAGGTACCCTCCCATGTTCACAATCTCGTATTCGTGAGGCTCTCGAACATCCAGAATAAGAACCTCTTCTCCGCTATCCAATTGTTTCTTTAACTCTTCAGCAGTGATCGAGTATTTTGATTGTTCTTGAACGTTATGCAATTGCGTGACACCGCAGAATGCTTCATAGTCTATCAATTCCTTGATTGTAGGATTTTCACTGCAGATCGGGCAATCGGGATTCTTGCGAAGCGTTAACTCTCGGAATTCCATCTTCAGTGCATCAAACAAGAGCAGACGTCCGATGAGTGGTTCACCGATTCCAAGAAGTAACTTTATTGTTTCATTCGCTTGAATAGTCCCAATAATTCCGGGGAGAACGCCGAGGACGCCTCCTTCAGCACAGCTCGGGACTAATCCGGGCGGAGGTGGCTCGGGATAAAGACACCGATAGCAAGGACCTTCCCTCGAATAAAAAACAGAAGCCTGACCTTCAAACCGGAAAATGCTGCCGTAAACATTTGGCTTGCCGAGAAGAACACAACCGTCATTGACAAGATAGCGGGTTGGAAAGTTATCCGTCCCGTCAACGACGACATCATAATCTTTGAGAATCTCGAGCGCATTCTCGGAAGTCAACCGTGTTTCGTAGGTTTCCACGTGAATGTTCGGGTTGGTTTCCAGGATGCGTTCCCTGGCAGAATGAAGTTTTGGTCTGCCAACATCCTTTGTGGAGTGAATAATTTGTCGTTGTAAATTTGTCTGATCGACAACATCAAAATCAACGATCCCGATGGACCCAACTCCGGCAGCGGCCAAGTACAAACCGAGCGGGGATCCGAGTCCACCGGCTCCGATGAGGAGCACACGCGAATTTTTTAGTTTCTTCTGCCCCGTAAGCCCAACTTCGGGCATGATGAGATGCCGGCCGTAACGCCTGAGTTCCTCTCGATTGAGCTGAATTTCTTCAATCGTCGTTGAATCTACCTGTGCCATACTTCTGTCCTCCCTCCTGCAATTGAAGGAATAATGCTGATTACATCCTTTTCGGAAACTTGAGTTTGCTCTTTTTGAAGATATCGAATGTCTTCATCGTTCACATACACGTTGACAAAGCTTCTTAATTTTCCACCTTCGTGGAAGAGGTGCTTTTTCAGTGATGGATATGTTAATGTCAATTGTTCCAAAAGCTCACCGACGGTATTCCCTTCGAGGAGCACTGACTCCTTTTTCTCCATATAAGGTCGTAATGGAGCTGGAATACGAATAATCACTGGCATAGAGCATCCAACCCTTTCAGTTAATCACATAGAGTGCTTGAAATGTCCATCCGTGACATCAATTTTCTCCTCCTCAAAAGAAGAACGATCATCTTTGAGCAGCCATGACTTGATTCTTGAGGGTTGTCCCTTATCAACTGAAACAATAACGCACGACCACCACGGCAAGGCATGCTCCAAATCAAATGGCGACGGCTGTGCTGGGTGATCGGGATGCGAATGATAAAACCCGATGACATCGACTCCTTCTTTATTGGCTTCCTGCTCAGCGACTGCGTAATCCTGGGGAGTTATGAGAAAACGATGAGTTCGGTTTTCCTGCTGTGTATTTTTCAGCGCCAGCACATCGCAAACGATTGTTCCCTTATCGTCCTTCCTGCCCATGAGTACACCACAACACTCCTCAGGATACGTTGTCATTGCATGTACTTTGATTTTATGCAGCGATGTGTGGTTGAGTCGGAGCATGTTTAACTATCCCAAAATTTTTCACTTAAATATCTCGTTCCGTCGTCAGCGAAAATTGTGACGATAGTTCCTTCGTGCAAAGATTGTGCGACACGCATACTTGCCACCATCGCGGCGGCGGATGACGGTCCCACGAGCAATCCCTCCTCTTTCGCCAAGCGCTTCGACATAAGATGAGCTTCTTCTGTTGAGATTTCGAGATTTTCGTCTGCTAACTTTGCGTCGTAGATGCCGGGAACGAGAGCCGTCGCGAGGTGCTTCAATCCCTCTAAACCGTGCAATGGCGAATCCGGTTGAAAAGAAATGCATTGTATTCCGGGATTCAATTCTTTCAACCTTCTTGCTATTCCAACGAACGTGCCTGTTGTTCCCAAACCGGCAACGAAGTGTGTGACTCTTCCGCCTGTCTGCTCAAAAATTTCTACGGCGGTTGTTTTATAATGTGCTTGCCAATTGGCGGGATTGTTATATTGATCAGGATAAAAGTATTGATGAGGAGTCTCAGCAACAATGTTTTTGACAAACGACTGGGCGCCATCTGTTCCTTCAAGCGGATCGGTAAAAATCAGGTCAACTCCGAACACTTGTAAGATCCGTTTTCGTTCGACGCTTGCGTTTTCTGGTAAAGCTAATTTCACTCGATAGCCGAGTGCGGCACCGATCATCGCGTAGGCGATCCCTGTGTTTCCGCTGGTGGCATCAATGATAATTTTATCCCGATTCAACCCTCCGTTCCGTTCGCCTTCCAGAATCATATTTAATGCGGGGCGATCTTTTACAGAACCACCGGGATTGAACCATTCGGCTTTGGCGAATAATTCCACGCCCGGATCAACCTCGCCTGTCGGAATAGTTTCGAGCTTAATCAGCGGAGTATTGCCAATCTTCGAAAGAATTGAATCCCCTTTACGTTTGTAAAGTTGTTCGACCTTCATGATTGCATTGTGAAGAAAAATCCATTAGAGATGATTTAACCGCCTACGACAACTCTGAGAAAAACTTCGTTCTGGAGAGAAGTTTAGGTCAACAACAATTCGGAGTACTACAGCAGCAGTCGGTACAGTAGTGCGAAGGAAGAGGTGTGGTGAATGTAGATTGAAAATGCATCGCTCTGTTGTTGGGCAACCAGAACATCAATTGTTTTAATATATCAAGTTTGACGGAACTTGTCAAATTCTTTGCCAGGGTCGCTCCAGTCGTCCTGTGGCGAATCGGACGACTGTTAGAACCTCACACCGAAAATTTCCATCTCGTCGTCATTTGCTTCTTGAGGCATCAATAAGTATTCCCCTCTTTCAAGCCTCAACGGCACTCAGCAGAACTGATTTCCGGGGGCACGGGAATCCGATGGTTCTTTTTCTAACGCCCCTTGAAACTCAACCCTGTCTGGTCAAAAAGTGAAATGAGAAGTCAAAAGTGCGGTTTGGAGTCTTAAATTGATTTGGACCCATAAGGAAATTAGTTGCTTGACACTTCGGCTGGCTGTCGTTGCCATTTCTTGATCACTTCTTCCGTTGTCGTAATTTCAGCGCCGTAATTTGTCTTTAAATATTCGAGCCCTTCATTGTGAGCTTTTTCGTCGAATGCTTCAACGCCATCCTCCAGAATGACTAAATTGTATCCTCTGAAGAATGCATCGGCAGAAGTATGACGGTCACAAATGTTTGTATGTAAGCCTGTGATATACAAATTTGTCACACCAAGGCTTCGCAAGAGCTGGTCGAGGCCGGTCTCGAAAAATGCTGAGTAGGTACGCTTTTCAAACAGATAATCAGAGCGCTCTGGTCTTAACTCTGGAATCACCTCCGCACCTCCGGTTCCCTTCATGGCATGCTCACCCCAGACACGAAGTTCAAAATCCTCCTTTAAATGTGCATCGCCGGAATAAATCACAGGAACACCTTCCTTCCGAGCTCCTGCCAGAAATTTTATGAGATTGGGAATAATCCGGTCTGCCCGTTCGCAGCGCAATTTTCCCGTGACAAAATCATTTAACATATCAATGACTAGCACTGCCTCAGATTTTTTTGCCATAAATTTTCCACTCCTTTCTTCTAATCTTGTAATTTAATATAGTCAAAGGGGAAGGGCAAATCAAATTAGAACACTCCTCAAGACAAGGCCACAAGCAGATTCCAGGGATTATCGACTTACTCGCGGTCGACCAGCAGCAAGCTTGCAACTAAGTCAATTATGCCTCCAATTTTTCCAGCAGACTTTTGTTTCTTCCGCCTCCGATTTTTCTCAGGGAAGTAATGGGTTGACCTATGCCAACTTGGGGACAACTGAAATAAAGAGGTTCAAGAGGTACAACTCACGAAGTAAGCTAGACCCTCCGCTAGCTCTTCTTCGCCTTCAACTACATTTACCGCCGTTGACTAAATAGAATTCTCGACGTGAAACAAAAAAGGGCAGCACGCGGCCGACCTTTCAAATGTAAAAGTTGGTTTTCCGTTACTTTTGGTATCCCCACTTTTTGTAGTTCGTTTCGATTTGTTCCGGCGTCGGATGCTCGAGAACGGGCGTCGGGGTTGTCGTAAACTCTTCCTTCGGATGAGCCTGGAAGACATTGACGTTGATCTCGGTATCCTCTTTGAAAATTTCCGGAACGGACGCGTCTTCAAAAATTGCCCCCCATGGGCATTCCGGCTCGCATGCGGCGCAATTGATGCATTCTTCGGGATGGATGAATAACTGTTTTCTGTAGTTCGTGTCCTCAACGGTCAAACCGTAAATGCAATCCACCGGACAAACTTTCACGCACGCTGTATCCTGGCAATCTGCACACAGTCGCGTAATAACCCAGGGCATAGTGGTCTCCTTTTTCTTTTTCTAGGGTGAAGGGATTAGGCGCCCTCTCGCTGCTCGGTCTTCCGCATCGGCGCTGGTGGCAAGTTCAAAACGTCTTCAGAAAAGTGTTCGATCAAGAAACCGACAATATCTTTGACGGAGATGACGGCCATCGGCTTGCCTTTTTCATCGATGACAGGGACGTGGCGGTACCCTCCGACATGCATGGCGTTGAGCACAAAAGCGACACTGTCTTCCGGCTGAAACCCTTCGACCTTCGGCGTCATCACATCCCGCAGTTTCTTTTCCTCCGCCCCCTTTTTGCCCGCAGCTTTCATCAAGACATCCCGCTCTGTGAAAATCCCCACCATCCTGTCTTTTTCCGTCACGACAACGCAACCCATCCTGTTCTTCTGCATAAGCTCGATCGCATCAGCCACTGTATGGTCGGGCGAAAGCGTGAGCGGCTTTTTGACTCGGATATTCTTTATCGGCTTCTTGAATGTTGAAGAATCCAGCGCTTTGGGGGCTGATCCTTCTTCGTACATCATGCTCAGTTCTTCGTCGAGAATCTCGTCGTTCACCGCAGGGCACCTCCATGTTCCGCGTCACACTTCTTGCGTCAAGGACTGCCGTATTATAGAGAAGACAAACTGAAATATCAAGTACGGAAATTCAAACAGAATATTGCATTTCTTTTCGTGGAGATGTAGATTTGAATCAGGATAAAGAACGACGGAGGAAAACCGCATGCTCAACAGGTTGACACTTGAGTCCTTTATTTCCACCGGATCCGACCTCGAAGCCAGCCAATACCGGATCCTGAATGCGCTGAAAAGTCACTACGAAGAATTCTCCCGCAACAGGCTCTATCCCGCCCTATCAGATTTGATCGAGCTCGCCCTGACCCTCGAAGGGCTTTTAAAAGAGAAATCGGATTTACACCACCGATTGCCGCAACATCTGAAAAAGATTGACCTGACCAATAAACGACTGATTTATGAGCCGCTCAACATCGCCGGGCCGGATATCGAGCGCATGACGGAACTGATGTCGTGGGCGTTACCACAGATCCGGAAAGCCATTGAAGAGGGAATGCGGATTTTTGACTTCGTGGATGAAAGGATTTCTTTATCGGAAGTGGGCATCCTTCCCATGTATCAACAGGAAGGATACGCATTTGTCCCTGAAAACAAGGAATCTTTACTACATTTGCTCCGTTACGAAGTCTCGCTTTATACATCCGGCAAAGAGCGCTATCGCACCATCAAAACCAGGTTTGTGAAATCCGTTCGTCAATTTGCCGTCAGACTTTCACCAGAATCGATTAAGTTGGAAGTTATTCAGGAGCATAAGGACTTGCCGAACCCTGCTACATTTGTTTTTGAAACCGACCTGGAATTCCCTTACGCAGAAACGATCCTGCCGATTGCCAAGCGGAAGCTGATGATGAGGGTCGCGGCGTAGGCCTTTTCGTTCCTTCATCATTCAATATTCCCGCCCGAACGACCGTTTAAGTGTTCATTCCGTTCGGTCGGGCGGGCGATATTGGATATTACTCCTTGAACAATGAATATCGAACGCCGAATTATGAACCACGAATGTATTGTTCAGAGGAAAATGCATGGCGTAAACAGTGTTGAATCGCGGTGAGAGTCTACCCATTCCATTTTTTCTCCTGCGCGCCCGCGACCTTGTTTGCATACCGCGCCAGCACAAACAGACAATCGGAGAGCCGGTTGAGATACATCACCGGCAACTCTCCGATCTTCTCTCTCTTTGTTAACTGAACTGCGAGACGTTCCGCCCTGCGGCAGACGGTGCGTGCGACATGCAGTTGAGCGCCCAGGGAAGATCCACCCGGCAGGATGAATGACGAAAGCGGTTCCAGAAAGATTTCGAGACGGTCGATGATCTTCTCGAGACCTTCGACGTGAGAATGCATGATCCTCAAAACTTTGCCGTGTTTCATAGATGTCGGCGTGGCGAGGTCGGCGCCCAGAATAAAAAGGTCGTTCTGCACTCTCTCGAGAACTGTGTCGATTTCTTGCGGAGGAACCGATGCCCGCGCGGCCCCTACGATAGAGTTCAGCTCATCAACGGAGCCGTAGGTTTCGATGCGGAGGGAATTCTTTAGAACGCGCTTGCCGCCGAAGAGGGAGGTTTCACCGCGATCTCCCTTTCTTGTGTAGATTTTCATCGAGGAGTTCGAGGCGGGATTGGTCTTTTTCGGCTTCCTGAATGCGGCGCTGGAGAATACCAAGATTGCGTTCAAGAACTTCTTGAATTGTCTGCAACTCCGTGGCGCGCATTTCATCAAACTTGGTATGAAGCTGTTGGAGCATCAGTTCCGATTTGAGGTTGACGTTATAGTCCAGCTCTGCCTGCAGCCTGTCCTTCTTGCCGGCCCGGTTTTGACTCATCATAATCACAGGCCCCTGCAAGGCAGCGACGGTCGATAGCATGAGATTCAGGAGAATAAAAGGATAGTCGTCGAACGGTTTAAACCACAGTTGTGCCATGTTCAAACTCATCCAGATAGCCATGAAAGTCAAAAATGTAAAAATGAATTTCCAGCTTCCGCCAAATTCTGCAACCTTGTCTGCAACCCTGTCGCCAAAGCTCAGCGTTTCCTCGATCTCGACGTTCAGGTTCTTCGACGCAAGCGACATCACCTGTTCATTCGTCGCACGGAGGCGCTTCCCGATCTCGCTGACCATCGCGATGGCAACAGCCGGCCGTTGCATTAAAAACGTCATGAAATCTTCCCGCTTCATTTCCAGAAGCTCGCATTCTTCCATGGCCGTTGCCGTTGCCGTCCGGGGCAAACCATCGACGAGCGAAAGTTCACCGAGGAATTCACCTTCGTGCAGCACCGAAATTCTGGTTTCCTTTTTCTGCAATTCAGTGGGAACGGTAATCTCAATGACGCCCTTCTCGATCACGAACATCGAGTTCCCTGTCTCTCCTTTGCGAAACAGCACCTGCCCCTGAGTCAGCAAACGTTTCTGCCACAAGGTGACCAGAGTGTCGTGGTCGCCCGGCGACAACTTCTCGAAAATCGGGATCTTTGAAAGGAATTCTTTTGAGATCATACGGTCACAAAGATACGAAACCGCGCAGTAACAAAAAAGCCCCGCCGGTCAAGCGAGGCTTTTTCTTAGGAAATTTGGCCGAAAGTGACCACGGCTTAACCTTCGGATGGCTCACGCAGCGTTACTCAGTGAACGATCGAATCTGAAAACCTTCGGAAGGTCGAGATCAAACGCGGAAACCTTCCGAAGGCCATCATTTCCAATAATTCGGCAGCTCGTTGTAGAAATGAATCGACGTGCGAATGCCCCCAAAAAAATTATCGAGGTTGATGTGCTCATCCGGCGCGTGGGCGTTCTCATCGGGCAAACCGAAGCCGAGAAGGACAGTGTCGAGTCCGAGTATTCTTTTGAACTGCACAACAATCGGGATGGACCCGCCTTCTCGCTGATAGAGAGGTTTCTTCCCGAAGCCTTTTTGCAGCGCAGCAACTGCGGCCTGGACTCCGGGGCTCTCGATGGGGGTGATCGCCGGTTCGCCTCCGTGCAGCGCGCGGACTTTCACATCGACGGTCTTCCGCGCGATCCGCTTGATTTGCTGCTCGAACAATTTTGCAGCCTTATCGGACGATTGGTCGGGCACCAGCCGCATGGAGATTTTTGCGAATGCTTTCGCAGGCAACACCGTTTTCGCTCCCTCCCCCGTGTACCCTCCCCAGATGCCGTTGCACTCCAATGTTGGACGCGCCCAGAGGCGCTCGAGCGTCGTATATCCCTTTTCCCCGTAAAGCTGATTCACGCCAAGATCCTTTGCGTACTTTTTATCATTCCACGGTAGTTTCTTGTACGCAGCGCGTTCGGCTTTCGAAAGAGGACGAACATCGTCATAGAATCCTTTGATGGCTACCCTGCCGTTCTTGTCGTGGAGCATGGAAATCATTTCGCTTAACGCCTGGATCGGGTTATGCACGGAGCCGCCAAAGGATCCCGAATGCAGGTCGCTTTTGGATCCCGTGACCTCCACTTCCATATAGGCAAGCCCCCGCAATCCGTAGCAGACGGATGGAACTCCTTTCGCAAACATGGCGGAATCCGAAATCAATACAAGGTCGGCTTTGAGCAAATCCTTGTGGCTTTTTACAAAATTGTCGAGGTTGGCGCTCCCGACCTCCTCCTCGCCTTCTATAATCATTTTGATGTTCACGGGAAGATTGCCCGAGTTTTTCATATACGATTCGATGGCTTTCAGGTGAACATAGACCTGGCCTTTATCGTCAGCCGAACCTCTCGCGTAGAGATTTTCGCCGCGAATGGTCGCCTCAAAGGGCGGGGACGTCCAGAGGTTCACGGGGTCGACCGGTTGAACGTCGTAATGGCCGTAAAAAAGCACTGTCGGTTTTCCGGGGGCGGCGAGCCAGTCGCAATACACGACGGGATGGCCTGGAGTTTCAAAAATCTGAACATTGTTCATTCCCACCACCCGCATCTGATCGGCCACCCACTCCGCACACGCACGCGTATCTTTGTTGTGTTCGCTCTGCGAGCTCACACTCGGGATAGCAAGAAAATCTTTAAGTTCACTGAGATATCGCTCTTTGTTGGATTCAACAAACGAGAGAATTTTTTCCATGATTCTTTTCCTTTCGTAAGCGTATCGCCAAGGGAGAAAAATATAGTTATCGAATCTCCGAAAGGCAAGGTTTGCGAGAATCATTCCTAAGCTTGTTTCTGCACGGACAATTGGCTACATTTTTTCGCGGATTAAGGACGGATTTTGCGGCTTCATTCTCTTTGCTCATTTACTCGCGAGGTGCTCTATGCGTTTCACATCGTTTGTTGCGTTGCTCTTTGTGATTGCTTCTCCAGTTTTCGCTCAAGGTAAGAACCCTTCAAAACGACCCATGACGTTTTTGGACATCGTTGAAATGAGGTCTGTGGGCAACCCCGCAGTGAGCCCTGACGGAAAATGGCTGCTGCACACGCTTTCCGTTCCCGATTGGAAAGCCGGGAAGAGTTTTATAGACATTCATCTTGTCTCGCTCGATCGCGGTGTCGAGTCCAGCCGGCAAATGACGTTCACCAAAGACAAGAATGAGACCTCACCGCAATGGGCGCGAAATGGAAAAATGTTCGCTTTTGTTTCCAACAGAGAAGCCCCTGAATCCAGGTCTGCGTTAAACCAGATTTACGTTATGCGGCCCGACGGCGGAGAGGCCCTCAAGGTGTCAGACGCCAAGGACGGAATCGGCACCTTTGCCTTTAGCAAGGACGGGAAATGGCTGGTGTTTTCCGCCGGAAAGGAAGAGGAACGTCAACTCTGGTTCATCGCGGTCAGTGATATTGGCAACGAGAAATCGAAGCAGCTCACGAAGCATAAGGCTGCGATTGTCGCGTGGGTTTTGGCACCCGACGGTAAACGCGTGTATTTCACCTCCGCCGATAGCACAGATGAAGCCAATAAGGAACGCAAGGAAAAGAAATTCGACGTTCGGATAAGGAATGAGGACTCGCCGCCTCTCCACCTCTGGGCGTTTGATATTGATTCAAAAAAGGAGGCCAAACTCACTTCGGGAAACGAGTACACAGTCAGCGATGTGACGATTTCTTCCGATTCGAAGTGGGTGGGATTCAAGGGTACATCGGCCAACAGGTACAAACGCACCGTGACCGAATCTTCGAACTATGCCGACCTCTACCTGCTCGAAGTTTCCTCCGGCAGCATCGAGCGCCTGACGAACAACGAAGATATCTCGGAGAGCCCGCTCCGATTTTCACCGAATAACTCCACGATTGCATTCTCCGCCACTGACGAATTTCAATACTTCAGGAATGGCCGCATTTATACACGGGCAACGGGCAATAAGGGAGGGACATGGAAAAAACTGGGAGCGGGCTTTGACGCAGATCTTTCCGTTGGTTTCTGGTCCCAGGACGGCAAGACGATCTTCTTCAACGAAGGATTGAGCGCAACAAATCAGCTCTTTTCCGTTTCCACGCAAACGGGAAAGGTGACTCAACTGACGGACGAAAAGGGCGTTGTTTTTGCGACGCAGGACGAGGATACCAAAGTCGTCATCGTCAATTATACAGACCCAAAGAATCCGGCAAACCTGTATTCAGTTCCGCGAATGGACCGGATTCAGAATCGAGGCTCCTGGAACCAGGTCACGAATGCAAACACACAGGCTGAAGAATTCCTTGTCGGGGATGTCGAAACCATTCAATGGAAATCCAGTGATGGAAAAACGGTCGAAGGTGTCCTGGTGAAACCAGTGAATTATGAAAAAGGAAAACGGTACCCTCTAGTCGTGCAGATCCACGGCGGCCCCGCTGCAGCATCACTGCTCACCTTTAACGCCAGTTACGGAAACTATTCACAGGTGTACGCAGGTGCCGGTTACGTCTGTTTGCTCCCCAACTATCGCGGCTCGGCCAATTACGGAGAGAAATTCAAAATAGAGATCAGCGGGGACTACTTCCGTCAGGGGTATGAAGATATCATGTCAGGCGTCGACCATCTCATAGCGATCGGCCTCGTCGACGGCGACAAGATGGGCGCGATGGGTTGGAGCGCAGGCGGTCACTGGTCCAACTGGATCCTGACTCACACGGATCGTTTTAAAGCAATTTCGTCGGGTGCCGGCACGATGAACTGGATTTCGATGTACGCGCAAAGTGACATTCAACGCAACCGCGAGTTTTACTATCAGGGAAAGCCGTACGACCGATTCGAGCATTACTGGGATGTGTCACCGTTGAAATACATCAAGAATGCAAAGACGCCGACGTTGATCCACGTCGTCGACGGCGACCCGCGCGTGCCGAGGCCTCAGAGTGAAGAGCTCCACATGGCACTGAAGATGCTTGGCGTCCCCACAGAATTTTTCGTGTATCCCGGAACAACGCACGGCATTCCCGACGCGCGTAATCAGATGGTAAAAATGGTTTCAGAATTCAACTGGATGGAAAAATGGATTCGAGGAAAAGAGGGGTGGTTCGAGTGGAATGAACTTCTTTCCACATTGAAGGAAGAGAAAGAGGAAAAGAAGGAAGTCGCTTCGGATAAAGAATAATTTATTCCGCTAAAACCTTCCGAAGGTTGGGGTCTCACTCGAAAACCTTCGGTAGGTCTTTGTAGCAACTTCCCAAGAAAAGCTTTATATTTGATGCGAACGTTGGGAAGCTTTCATTCCTTTAACAGCGAGGAGCTTTTTATGCGATTTCGCACTTATCGTTTCATGATTCTCGGGTTTACGCTTGTCACTGCAACGCTGGCGCTGGAGATTCATCTCAATGCACAACAGCCCCAGGACGCGCCGAAAGAAGAAATCCTGATGCCGGAGGATATGACGAGAATCCTGAAGGAGGAATGGCAGTATCTCAAAGACGAAACTGATGCCTACCTGAAGACGGTCGAAAAGAAAGCAGAGTTCGAGACAAAGGCGGAGTACGACGACCGTGTTGGGCGTCTGCGACAAACATTTGTGAGCAAAGTGAACAGCCATATTGCAGAGAAGAAATTCGATAAACGAGTTTTCGCTGTGCTGTTGAAAGCAAACCTTGATTCATACAGCCCTGACACAGGGAAATACACGATTACCGTCCGGAGTTTTGTGGAAGCGCCTTACAACACGCCGACCATCAAATGCACGGTGCCTCCGAACAATTACGTCGGCCTGGCGGATTCCATCAGACAGGGTTATCGCTCTTCAGCCCTTTATTTGAAGTTTCTTCCGAACTTCAAATGGACAACGGGCCGCGATGCGGCGCGGATCGCCAAGAGCGACGAAGCGAACATCTTCTTCAGAGTGAGCATGGTGGTGGACCTGAATCAGGCGGGTATCAAAAACCAGGCGAACATCAAAATCATACCAAAAGAAATCTCCCTCGTCAACAGACAGAATCAACAAAAACTCTGGGATGGCGGGCAGATTCGACTGAATCCTCCGAAACCCCGTCCAGCGGCGCGGAAGAAAGCTGCTCCCAAAGATACCTTGAAAGCGGTAACATCGGAAATGCCGAAGAGTGTACAGGCCGATACAATGAAATCTTCCACGAAGGATACGCTGCGGTAAGGAAGTCCAGTCTTTCTTTTTGGAGGGACGTTCAATTGAACGTCCCTCCAAATCCCACATCACGAAAACGAACCTCTTGTCAGTTTGAGCACTGTGATCTCCGAACGTGCCCCGAGACGAACCGGAGGTCCCCATAAGGCTGTCCCACTGCCGCAAAAACATTCCATGGGAAAAACTGTCCTCCATGCGTGTGGCCTGAAATCTGGAGGTCAAACCCAAACGGCTGGGCCTCATAAATGCTTTTGGGTTGATGGGCAAGCAGGATGCGTACGTCACATGATGGGGCTCCTGAAACTGCAGCTTCGGCGCTTGACGCCTGGGCTTTGATGAACTGCCCGGCTGTGAAATCCGTGACGCCGGCAAGCAACAAGCTTGAACCTCCCCGTTTCACAACATGGTGCTGGTTAATCAAGGGCTTATAACCGAGACGGTCGGCTTCTTCAATCCAGGATTCGGCTCCGGAGTAATACTCGTGATTGCCGGTAATGAAAAACTTTCCAAACGGCGCTTTCAGCTGTGCGAGAGGTTCCACATGTTTGTGCAAGTACGAGACGGTACCGTCAGCGAGGTCGCCTGTAAAAGCAATGAGGTCGGGGTGAAGCTCTTCTATTTGCCCGGCAACCGTTTCAACAAAGGGTCGTTTGACCGTGAGTCCGGCATGGATATCAGTTATCTGCAGTATGCGAAATCCATCGAACTCGGCGGGGAGTTTGTTCAATGGAATCGGCACTTCAACGATCGCAGGCTTTCGGCGCGCTTCGTAGATTCCGTAGGAGGTGAGTATCCCGGCCGCGCCAATGATGCCCAGGTCCAACGACTGCCTCATGAATTGTCTCCGCTCCACATCAACGGGAATTTCGGCACTTTTCGTCAACCACGTTGAGACCTTCTTGTACGCAATGTGCAAAACAAAGACGATGTCTCTTGCGAGCGAAAGTGTAAAGACCATCGAAAAGAACCCGAGGCTGACATAGCCGACCCATGAGAAAACATCGAACCAGAAACCTTCTGCTCTTGTGATGTTGAGGATGAATGCGAACAGAGGCAGAACAAACAGCGCGCAGAGAAGAACCCATGCGATGTTTTTCCGTTTTTGTGACAACGGTGAGTGCACGATCAGCCGCCAGGCAACATAGCCGTAGCCGACTGCAAGAATCGACATTGCGAGGAGAAAAAAGAGAAGGAAGTTCAGGATATTCATAGACTGGCCGGCGTGCTGAGCGATCTCATTTTACTATTTTGAACCCAAAATAGCCATTCTGTGTTGCTCCCCAGACTCTCACCCAGAGAATGACAAGCATCTCCATCCCCCGCGCAACGGTGATGTTGCCGAGGTCGATGATATCGGACCAGCCGAATTGTTTGAGGATTCCCTTCACATCGTCTTTCGCCTTTGCGTCATTACCGGCAACGAACATCGTTGGGTCGCCGTTGGTTTTCCTTGCGTTCACCATCACCTCGCAGTTCACGATATTCAGCGATTTTACAACGTTGGCTCCCGTCAGCGTTTCTGTATTTCTTCGCTAAGCGAGTTTGTATTCGAGAATTGCGGAAGCAGCGTTGGCGGCAGGCCTTTCGAAAAGGCCAGTTGATTGGAGATATCAACAACGGTTTTGCCTTTCAAGTTCTCGGGTTGAGCAGCTTTTACAGCATCCAGTGTTCCGGCACCGTTTGTGCACAAGAAAGCAACGTCTGCAAACTTTGCGGCGTCAGCGAATGTGCCGAGTTTGACATTTTGGTGCTTTGCGTGCCACTCGCTGAACGGGGCACCGCCCATGGGCGTTCGTTCTTTGTTGGTTTGTGTTTTTGCCACATCACGCGTTCCGACCATGACTTCAAAACCCAGGTCTTGCAATTTCGCGGCGATGGTTTGACCGACTACGCCTGTTCCAAGGATTCCGATCTTTTTTGCCATTGCACCTTCCTTTCAGTTGAGCGTTGGGAGGGGTCCGGCCACGGCAAGAAACCCGGCCCGATATAAACGGAGACGAAGAACCCGACCCCATATTGTTGCGTTTCTGTACCGAATGGATTTGGAAGCGGTTGAGCAATACGATGAATTGACCTTACCCTGAAAGGTAAGGCCTGGATCATCGCTTGTCAATACTGGATTGGCGAACGTAAGGACGACCTACAGAACAGCCCTTCAATTCATATGCAAATCTTTGGCGACTTCTTCTTCGCTTAAACTGACCAACTCACGGAATTCCTCAGGCTTGACCGTCAGCACGGGGCAAAGAGCGTAGCGAACCACTCTCTCCGCAACGCTGCCGATCACCGTGCGCCGAACACCCGTCCGGCCGTGTGTTGACATGACAATGAGGTCGGCGTCCATCTCCCTTGCTGCTTTGACGATTTCTTCTGCGGCCGATCCATTCCGAACGAGAATCTTAATGCTTCGGATAATCAGGTCCTTGTCCATGAGCAAGTGAGAGAGCATCTTTTTGCTTTCCTCGATTGAAACAGCTTCGCCGCTACTTGCTTTGGAGCCCTTGCGGACGTCGGGTGACTTTTCACCGCCGGGAACAATGTGAATCAATGTAATCTCTGCCCCGAAGACTTCGGCGACGATTTCCGCGTATTGCAGTGCCGAAAGCGAATATGTCGACATGTCCGTGGGGACGAGAATTTTCTTTGGAAGCTTCATGGTTTCACCTCCTCAAGAGCTTCGTGCTGCTCCTGGATTTGAGTTTCTCCAACGCGCTGCATTTTCTTCTTCGACTTTCCGTTTGATGGAACGATACTCAACGAACCCGTTTCTTTTTTACTTGTAAGCATGGCGATGAAAAGTCCGCCGAGAGCGAACACGGTTCCAATCCACACGAGGTTCATAAAGGGCTTCACACTGGCTTCGACGATGAGCATTTCTCTGGCAGGCGCCGCGTCGGTTTCTTCATGAAGTCCAATCACAAGGACATCGACTGTCGATTTCTTCGTTTCCATGTCGATGTTCATGTTGACAAGTTGAAATCCGATTTTCCCGTCCTTAAGCATTACGGTCTTCGGTTCAGGCTGTTTCCCTTCGCCATACGTTGTGACAGCGACAACTTGCTCTGTTTTCGAACTGCGCTTCACCTCCAGCACGGCGCCAATGTTCATCCCTCCGCCTGTCATCATTTGTTCGTTGCCGTGGGCACCCATATCGAATCGAACGAACCGAACTTGCATCTCGCCGATTTTAGTCTGCACGCCTTTTTCCAGCTTGAAGAAATCGTGTTCATGAGCCTCCTCTCCGTGTTCGACGGAGACCGGCTCGATATAAAAATCCCTCGTAAGGAAGCTGACGTAATCAGGATTCCTCATGATGCTATTGTTGTAACTGCTCTGGAACATCACAGGCTCGAGGGTTATGGTTTGACCCTCGCGCTCTGCTTTAATGATAAACTTTGTTTTTCCGTCGTCTGTTGGAGCAGAACCTTTGTACGTCACCTGATATCCGAGAACGTCCCTCGCCTCCCCTTGCACGAGTGAGGCCGTCTGTTTGTTGCCGTACCCTCCCGACCCAATGATTCCAAGGAACAACAATGCAAGCCCGATGTGTGCGACAGCGCCGCCAACATACCGAGGGCGTTCGATGATCGTCCTATAGCCACGGTCAAGATTGACAATGAAAGCGAACAAAGAAGCACATGCAAGGAGCACCATCGACCAGTTTTGCACGCCAAAGAAATACAGCGCCGCAGTGCCGGCCAAAGAAACTCCAAGCGGAAGTCTGAGTCGATTCAAAAAATCTTTTAGCGGACTCGCGTCCCAACGCAGCAGCAGGCTGAATCCCAGCAGTAAACACATTGCTATAGCAAGGGGCAGGTTGGAGCTGTCGTAAAAAGCTGGCTCGACGGTGGTTTTCGAAACGATTGGCAGACTTGTCCCAAAGAAAATAACAAGTGCACTCAATCCCATCACAAGCGCGGCAATGCCAATAAATGACTGCCTGTTGAACAATTTTTCGTCCTGCGCAGGAGGCTCAAGCTCCTTCCATCGCCGCTGAATCAGCCTACCGCCGATGAATGCCACGGTTCCAAGCCAGAGAATCAAAAGGGAGTATGCCAGAGTGCCCGGGTCGACGAACGAATGCACGGAAGCATCTCCGAGAATCCCGCTGCGGGTAAGAAAGGTACTGTAGATGACGAGTGTAAAAGAGGCTACTGCCAGCGAAAAATTCGTCCGGATGAATTTTCCCGTTTTCTTTTGGACAATCATGGTGTGAAGAAGAATGACGCTGACGATCCACGGGATGAGCGATGAATTTTCTACCGGATCCCATCCCCACCAACCTCCCCAGCCAAGAACTCCGTACGCCCAGTAGCCGCCGAGCATGATGCCTGCGCCCAGAGCGACAGAACTGAATAAAACCCACGGGAGAGCCAGCGGAACCCATTGCGTGAACAGCTTTTTCCAGAGGCCTGAAATTGCAAATGCAAACGGTACTGCTGCTGCGGCAAACCCAACGAACAACACTGGGGGGTGTATGGCCATCCAGAAATTCTGAAGAAGCGGGTTCAA
>JACPSI010000032.1 GCA_016193365.1 Ignavibacteriales bacterium | reverse complement strand
GGCTGGTGAAATTCTTGTGAGCAGCAATGCATGTACCGCTGCAAAATTTGACACGGCTCACCTTGAGGAGCGGCGCCTTGAACTGAAGGGGCGCTCGGAGCCTATCGATGCCTTTGTCTTAACAGTGTAGACAGGAATGTCAGATGCGATTCACTCTTGGAGCTCTGTGCGAGAGGAACTATATTTTGTGAGAGGATGTTGGACAATCTGCATGCATTCGGTGGTCAAACATATTTTCACGCTTGTCGTTTTACTCGCTCTTCTGCTCTCTCAGTCCGGTGTTGCGTTTCATCTCGAATACTGCATTGAGTATTTTGAGCTTGAAGACGGCTCGATCTGCTCAATGGAGATGGGTGACAAAGATGCAGGCGAGCTTCAAGACGGTATTCTTTCCCTTAGATCATCAAATTCATGCTGTGCGTCAAGAATTGTCGAAGCAAATCATCGCATCCCGGCCCTTGTCAAAGAAATCAAACAGAATGACAAGGCTTCGGTTACTGCGGTATTTCCTTACCAGGATTTCCCTTTAACGAACACCTCTGAAGGTGCCAAGCAAGCTGATAACCGGCATTCACATTCCCCGCCTCTTGGCCAGCTTATTGTTCAGTCTGCTGTTCTCCTGATCTAATTCCAATCCAGCCTTTGTAAAGCCCAAATCAGGGTCGATGGAGTACTGTTTCTATTCCAAACGGTGCCAACTGGCCTATGGCCTTCAACTGTTGCTAACGCTCATTATTCATTCACGAACTCAAGGAAGTAAAATGATGTCAGAGAATATCTCAGGATTCGCCCGATTCTGGATTTTCCTATTCTTCTCCATTGTGTTAAACATAGAAGCCTTGCGTGCCCAAACAGCAATACACAGAGACACCGTCACGCAAATGACGCTCGATTGGGTCATTGATCAGGCCATTCGGAATAACCCGGAGCTTGCTGCGTTCGAGAGGACGCGATCGGCTGCGGCTGCCCGCATTCCACAAATGGGTTCACTCGATGATCCTACGTTCAACGTGAAAATCATGGAAGCGCCCCAGGCTGACGTGCTGAACAGCTCAAAGTGGAAATATGCCAATTTCGAATTCATGCAGATGATTCCATTCCCGGGCAAGCTCTCCAAGAAAGAAACCATTGCGACAATCATGGCCGAGCACGCTCATCACGATTATCAAGAAAAACTGCTCGATGTTATCGATCGGGCAAAGATTGCTTTCTTTGATCTTTATTTCATCCAACGTGCCCTTGACATTAATCTGGAGAATGTCAATCTCCTGAATCAGTTCGTTAAGTCGGCGCAAACTCGCTATGCGGTTGGTACCGTGGCAAACCAGGACTTGCTCAAGGCCAATGTGGAACTTGCAAAGCTTGCTAACGAGCAAATCACACTGGAGCAAAAGGAAGAAACCGCAAAGGCAATGCTCAACACATTGCTCAATCGATTACCACAGGCCCCGCTTGGGAGAACAATCCTCAATGAGGAAACATCTGAAGAATACGATGTCGAGAAACTGCAACAGCTTGCCTTGCAAAATCGGCCAATGGTCAGACATGATTCGTTAAGCATCGTTCAGACTCAAGTGAGTCTTGCGTTGGCGAAGCAACAGTATCTGCCTGATTTCAGAGTAAGCCTTGAGTATGTAACCTCTCCTCTCGATGGATTCCGTGGCTGGACCGGAATGGTCGGTCTCAGTATTCCATTTTCACCATGGACCTTGGGAAAACGCAGCGGTGAAATCCAGGAAGCAGAGGCTAATCAGCAGGTCAATGAAGCAATTTATCAAAACACCAGAAATATGGTTTTGTTCTCTGTGAAGGACGCTCTCGTGAAGCTAGTAACGGCGCGGCGTCTTGTGAACCTTTACAGAGAAACTGTGCTGCCACAGTCGACTCAGTCATTGCAAGCCACATTTGTCGCATATCAAACGAAGCAAACTGATTTCTTGACTTTACTCGACAGCCAGCGATCGCTCAAAATGTTTCAGATAGAGTACTACCAGGCATTCGCTGATTATGGCAAGAGCCTGAGCGAGCTCGAACGTGCCGTCGGATGGAGACTCATACAAGAACGCGAGCATTCCCCTCATATAAGATAAGGAGATGTCGAAATGAAACTGAAACGATTTTACATCATCGGTGCTGTTGCCATTCTGCTTGTGTCAGGCGGCGTTTGGTACTTCGGCTTCGGAACGGAAGAGAAACAAGAACGAAAGGTTCTTTATTGGACTGACCCAATGATCCCGGGATATAAAAGCCCAGCTCCGGGCAAGTCTCCCATGGGGATGGAGATGATCCCCGTGTACGAAGATTCAGCACTGGGTTCTGAAGCCGAGGCAGAGCCGGCAGAATCCCACAAAGGGCACGAGCACGAAGGCGAAATCGATTACTACACTTGCACGATGCATCCTTCGGTGAAAGAGAAACAACCCGGCAGATGCCCCATTTGCAGTATGGACCTGGTGCCCGTAATGAGGAAGCCAAAATCAATTTAAAAATCTCCGGCTGGATTGGAAATCTGTACATCGACTACACAGGGCGCTTTGTGAAAAAGGGCCAACCGCTGTTTGCAATCTACAGTCCGGAACTGGTCTCTACGCAGGAGGAGTATCTCCTTGCGCTGCGGGCGCTGAAGGAAAAGAGACTAGCTGCGGCGACGTCAAACGCGGTGCCCTTCAATCCAACCATCTCCATCAGTAATGAAGAAGTCCTTCAAAGGGCTCGTGAACGTCTGTTGCTCTGGGATTTGACTGAAGAACAGGTCGCGGAGCTCGAACGTCAGGGGAAACCGCAAACATATGTGACCATCTATTCCCCTCTTGATGGGTATGTCATTAACAAAACGGCGCTCAAAGGTATGCATGTGGAGCCGGGTATGGAGCTTTACAAAATCGCCGATCTTTCGAACGTGTGGGTGTATGCGGATGTGTATGAATACGAGCTTCCGTACGTGAAAGTCGGACAGGAAGCTTCAGTCAACCTCTCTTATTTTCCCGGAGAGCCCTTCCGCGGCCGAATCACCTACATCTTTCCTTACCTCAACCCAAACACACGGACAGCGCGCGTCCGAATCGAGTTTCCCAATCCCCAGGGCAAGCTCAAACCGGAGATGTATGCAACCGTAGAAATTCGTGTCAATCTGGGAAGAAAGCTCGCCATTCCGGAGAGTGCTGTCCTCAATACAGGCACGCGGCAAATTGTGTTTGTTGAAAAGGGCAACGGACTTTTTGAAGTTCGCTTTGTCAAGCTAGGGACTCGTGGTGGCGGACTCCATGAAATTAAAGAAGGTCTCAAACCCGGTGAGCGGGTCGTATCCTACGCAAATTTCCTCATCGACGCCGAAAGCAAGGTTCAGGGTGTGTTGCAGCGAATGGAAATTGCATCACCTCTCGTACAGTCTCAAGAGACGAAGCAGAAGGAGAATCAATGATGATAGAAAAAATCATTGAATACTCCGCACGCAATAAGTTCATCGTCTTCACGCTTATAGCCTTCGGAACAGTGTGGGGAATCTGGGCCCTCTATCAGACCCCGCTAGATGCAATACCAGATTTGTCGGATGTTCAGGTCATTATCTTTACGGAATGGATGGGGCGCAGTCCTGACATCATGGAGGACCAGATCACGTATCCCATCATTACCAAACTTGTCGCTGCGCCAAAGGTGAAGGCCGTGCGCGGACAGTCAATGTTTGGCATGTCGTTTATATATGTCATCTTCGAAGACGGAACCGACATCTACTGGGCCCGTAGCCGTGTACTCGAGTATCTTAATTCTGTCAGCGGAAAGCTCCCGCAGGGCGTTCGACCCATCATCGGTCCTGATGCCACCGGAGTAGGATGGGTCTTTGAGTACGCACTGGTGGATGAAACAGGAAACCTCAACCTGGCGGACCTGCGGTCATTCCAGGATTGGTATCTGAAATACTATCTCGAGAGTGTTCCCGGCGTTGCTGAAGTCGCCAGCGTTGGCGGTTACGTGAGGCAGTATCAAATCGATGTCGACCCCAACGCCCTGCTGGCCTATAATATCCCTCTGATGCATGTAACGGACGCCGTCCGCAAAAGCAATAGAGACGTCGGGGGACGAGTGCTGGAGATTTCTAATACACAGTATTTCGTACGGGGGAGAGGATACATCAAGACATTGCAGGATATAGAAAACATCCCTGTGGGCACTGATGGAAATGGCACACCAATACTCGTGAAGAATCTCGGTACAGTTCAGTTCGGTCCCGATTTACGTCTTGGACTTGCAGAACTTGATGGAAAAGGCGAAACGGTTGGCGGAATAGTCGTGATGCGCTACGGAGAGAATGCGCTCGAAGTTATTAACAGAGTGAAACAAAAAATCGAGGAGATCAAACCGTCGCTCCCCCAAGGCGTCGAAATTATTACAACCTATGACCGAGCCGATCTCATTGAGCGGGCAATTGCTTTCTTGAATGAAAAACTGGCGGAAGAGATGATCGCGGTCAGTCTGGTGATCATTCTCTTTCTCTTTCACATCCGCAGCTCGTTGGTACCGATTCTCTCACTGCCGATTGCGGTTATCATGTCCTTTATTCCCATGTATTATATGGGACTGACTTCGAACATCATGTCGCTCGGTGGAATTGCCATTGCCATTGGTGCCATGGTCGACGCCACGATCATCATGGTGGAGAATACGCACAAGAAATTGGAACATTGGGAAGAGGAGGGCAAGCCGGGAGACCGCACCGCGGTGATTATCAGTGGACTCAAGGAGGTCGGAAAACCACTGTTCTTTGCTCTCCTGGTTATCACGGTCTCCTTTTTTCCGATTTTCTCCCTGGAGGCTCAAGAGGGCCGGCTGTTTAAACCCTTAGCGTTTACGAAGACGTTCTCGATGGCTTTTGCAACGATCCTTGCCATCACTCTCTCTCCACCTCTTATTGCACTCTGGGTCAGGGGAAGGATAAGGTCGGAAAAGGAAAACCCCATCAGCCGTTTTCTTATCAAGGTTTATCAGCCGACTGTCGAGTTTACGCTAAAACATTCGAAGGCAGTCGTCATCGCAGCGGCGGTCCTGATGGCGATAACGGTTCCCGTGTACTTCCAGCTCGGTTCAGAGTTCATGCCTCCGCTCAATGAAGGAACGATTCTCTACATGCCAACCTCTGTCCCGGGCATGCCTATTTCCGAGGCTGCAAAAGTGTTACAAGTACAAGACAAGCTGCTGAAACAATTTCCGGAGGTGCAAACCGTCTTCGGAAAAATCGGACGAGCCGAGACATCAACCGATCCCGCTCCACTCAGCATGGTGGAAACTATTGTCACACTCAAGCCTGAAGATCAGTGGCGTCCAGGAATGACGTGGGATAAACTTATTGACGAGATGAACGAGAAGCTGAAATTTCCCGGCATGGCAAACATCTGGTGGATGCCTATTCAAACCCGGACCGAGATGCTTACCACCGGCATTCGGAGCAACCTTGGCATAAAAATATTCGGGCCGGACTTGAAAACGATTGAAAAGGTTGCGATCGAGATCGAGCATGTCTTGCAAGAGCTGCCAGACACACGCTCGGCGTTTGCGGAGCGCTTGACGGGTGGATATTATGTTGATTTCGAAGTTCATCGTGAGAGAGCCGCCCGCTATGGCCTGACCGTCGATGATGTCAACATGATTATCGAATCAGCAATCGGGGGTGAAACGATCACGCACACGGTAGAGGGCAAGGAGCGTTATCCGGTCAACGTCCGTTACGCACGTGAGCTGCGTGATGACCTTGACCGTTTAGAGAGGGTGTTAGTGCCAACGCCGAGTGGTGCGCAAGTGCCACTTGTGGAGCTTTCAGATATCCGTCTTTCAACAGGTCCTCCAATGATCCTCAGCGAAAGCGGTTCTAAAGTGGGGTATGTGTTCGTTGACGTAACAGGGAAAAGTTACGGCGATTACGTGAAGCAGGCCAGAGAAGTGATTGCCGAAAAAGTTAAACTCCCACCCGGTGTTGTCGTTTCCTATGCAGGACAGTATGAGCATATCGAGCGTTTAGAAAAACGCCTCCTGCTCGTCGTCCCGCTCACGCTGTTCATTGTTTTCGTTCTTATCTATTTCAACACAAGGTCTGTCGCGCGCACAGGGATTGTTCTCCTTGCGGTTCCCTTCTCTCTCGTGGGCGCCGTCTGGCTTCTTTATCTCCTTGGTTATAATATCAGCAATGCTGTGTGGGTTGGGATGATAGCGCTAGCAGGACTTGACGCCGAGACTGGTGTGGTGATGCTTCTTTATCTTGACCTTGCACATGAAGACTGGAAACGCAAAGGGATTCTTAAGAGACTTGATGATTTAAAAGAAGCTATCTATCACGGCGCCGTGCAACGCATTCGGCCGAAGATGATGACAGTGACGGTGATTCTCGCTGGCCTTCTCCCAATCATGTGGAGCTATGGAACCGGTGCAGATGTTATGAAACGCATTGCTGCACCAATGGTTGGCGGTGTGGCAACTTCAGCGATTATGGAGTTACTGGTATATCCTGCAATCTATTTTTTGTGGCAGGGAAGAAAGTTGAAAAAAGAAATTGAACAGAAGGAAGGTAGGACGTAAGTCAGTCAACAACAAACCGTAAGGAGGAACAATCATGAAACGATTCAATCTATATGCATCCGGAACAGGTCTCAGATAAACCAGGCAAATGCCCAAAGTGCGGCATGGACTTGGTGAAAAAACAAGCAAAGGAAGACGAGTCAGATGAGGCGTCGTCGATGTGCGCTCGGATGTGCGACATGATGATGAAGAGCCCGTCCGTGATGAACATGATGCACGAGCACATGATGGAAGGAATGAAAGAAAGCACGTCTGACTCAACGCGCACTGGCACAACGCAAAAGGATATGATGAAGTCGTGCTGCAGTATGATGAACAAGAAATGAAGCAGGATCCTTCTTACATCGTTATTGTTCTCCTGACTGCGATATTTGTCGGTTTCCAGTGTGAAAGCGGAGTTCGAGGCAGGGTCGTTGAGGTCAAAGACAACCAAGTCATTGTGTTCTTTCTGTATTCTGATAGCGTCAGAGTGGGAGAAGAATTCTCGCTCTGGCGGGATCGGAAGCTTGCGTCCGGCACCCAGACCTATCGTACAGGAATTGTCGAAATAACGAAACTGGTCTCGCCTGATACCGCGGAGGCTAACATCACGTATGGAGAAGCGGAGGTAGGAGATAAAGTGACAAAATGGATGATTTCCGATGAAAAAGGATTCTAGATCCGCGATCCGGTCAATTCTCTCCCTTCTCTGGAGAACTCAACGGCAGGTGATCATAACGACGGCCGGAATTCTGGCGGGCGCGCTCGTGTTGATTACAGGGCTGTACACGTACCGTGAACATCGGTTACAGATCCAGTACCCGCGCGGTTATTTGGAAGAGTCGCTCGACGATCCTGCTGAAGAAGACAGGGTGTACTCCATCGCCTCGCACTTCGAGTGTGTAGCGTGCGGTGTGTGTCAGGACATGCCGCTCGAGACGTGCACCTGCACCTTCGCTGTGGATGCGAGAAATCTTATTCGCGGAGAGATCCTTGCTCACGCGAGGGATCAAAGCATTATTGGCAAAGTGGAGGAGCAATTCGGCGGGTTGGAAGAGAATCATAAATCACAAGATGAGAGCAACAAACACCGACATCATCCTTAACAACTAACGCTCCGGCGCGCTCAACGCGCTAGAGATCATCATTGATCGTCACATGGAGGATTCAACAATGAACAGACTTCTTCTTTTCATTCTTCTCACAACCATTCTTGGGACGACTCCGGGTTTGGCACAAGAAAAAACGGTGACCATCACCGGCACTGTCGTTGATACCTACTGCCTGATCACAATGGACATGTCAGGCAAAGGCCATAAGAAGTGTGCGGAAGCTTGCGCGAAGAACGGCGTCCCGCTGGGAATTCAGGAAGAAAAAACCGGAACCATTTACCTGGCTCAGTCGCAGAAGGACATGATGTACACCTCGCCCGCCTTGGTGAAGTATCTTGAGGAAAAAGTCACAGTGGAGGGGAAGGTTCACCAAAAGGGCGGGATGAAGGTGATTGTCATCGAATCTGTGAGTGCGGCTAAGTAAATGTTGGGCGAATAGCACTGGTATGCCCATTCACAGCTTCAAATTCCGACAAAACACGTCAGGATCCACGAGCGATTGCTGCGTGGGATATGCGCGGACTCATCAAGCTCGACCCATGGCCGAAGGCATCAACTGACTGCGTTGACGTTCGAGAAAGATGTGCATCAGTTGTCTTGCTGTGCGGCATAGGTTGCCTGGAATTAGATTGACCCGCTGGACTCGGCGTCCCACCGTCGAGATCCCGCTCAAAAGGCGAACGGGATTCCCGCCTGCCTCCCGAAATTCATTGAGGCGGGCAGGCTCAAATCGGCAGCTGCTCGCTGGAAAACGCTCGCAAGCTCAGGTCCCGCTTAAAAACGAGCGGGACCCTGAATTTGTCAACTTCGGGCTTGACAAACACCCCCAGCCTCGGCTTATATTAATCATAGACCTTTAGAAGGGTATCACGTATGCTTAATCAACACGAAAAGAAAGCCGTTCTCAAGCGCCTCCACACGATTCAGGGTCAGCTCGACGGGATTGAAAAGATGATTGATGAGGACAGGTCCGTACAGGAAATCTTCAACCAACTGAAGGCAGTGGAGAAAGGCGTTCATAGCACAATCTACGATGTGTTGGAAGATCAACTGAAGATGCATCTCGCCGAAGTCCTTTCGGTTCGACTCGCGGCCTGTCCGGGTAATTGCAGCGACGCGGAGCGATTGCAGTACACGAAGAAACAGTTCGCAGAGCTTGATCTCAAGGGAGTTATCCAGTCGCTCTCGTGGCTTGCCCCGAAGGAGAGCGAGCGCGAAACTTTAAAACGTTCTTAAGAGGAAGAAGAGGTTTTGAATATGAAGAAGACGTTCATCATTCCGTTGCTCATTTCGTTCTTGGTTGTATCGCAGCTCCGTGCGCACGAACCGACATTCGGTATCAGTCCACACACCATTTACCGCGGCGGAATCGGGTTGGAGCTGGAATATGAATCAGCGCGGAGAGCATATTTAGGTACCGAGGCACGCGTGCAAAAGCTGAATCTCGAGACCATTTATGGTATTAACGAAGATCTTGCCCTCACTCTCGCTGTTCCGCAAGTAACAAAGACTCTCCGTAGTTCCGACAAAACAATTCGTGAATCAGGAGTGGGCGATATTCTCCTGCGGACAAAGTGGCGCTTCTACCGGGATGATCAGTTCGGAGCGGTCGATCAGCTTGCGATCATCGCCGGCGTTAAGCTCCCCACTGGCAGTCGCAGCGGTGCACTTGCACTCGGCTCCGGTTCCACAGATTTTCTTGTCGCCTTTGCTGCGGGGCGGGAAACGCGTCTGTGGTACTATTTCGCCGACGCTCGCTATCGGTTGAATACTGCCAACGGTGGCGACAGGCAGGGAAATCTCTTTCAGTATGATGCCGCCTTTGGCGTTCGACCCTTCCAAAGTGAGTACTGGACGCCCGATCTGGTCACACTGGTGGAGGTCAATGGCAGATTGGAAGGGAAAGAGGCCGCTAATGGAGTTGTCAACGCAAACTCAGGAGGACACATACTCTCTGTAGCGCCTGGTATCCTGTTCAGTTATCGGAATGTAATGCTGAAGACCGCGCTGAAGATTCCGCTGTTGCAGGATTTGAATGGAACGCAGCTAGAAGACAAAGAAGAATTCATTGTCGCGGTCGAGCTTCATTTATAGTAAATACACCGTGAGAAAGGAGAAGTATTCATGAGACAAGGACTGAAATCGATCACTGGAGTGCTGACTGGTTTGTTCATGATAACAGCAGCAACTCTTGCTTCTTCATCGAACCCGGCAGGAGAAAGGATCACTCTTCGAGTCGATGGTCTCTCGTGTCCGTTCTGCGCTTATGGATTGGAGAAGAACGTCAAATCACTTGATGGCGTCAGTAATCTCGACATCAAAGTAAATGATGGCATTGCCACCTTCGATGTGAAGTCAGGCGTCATGATCACAGACGATCAGTTGAAGAAAGTCGTGAAGGACGCAGGTTTTACGCTGAGAGATATCAAGAGAGAGTCGCTGGCGGAAAAACCGAAGAAAGGAGATGGAAGAATGGAAGTGATCAACTTAGATGTCCAGGGAATGCGCTGCTCAGGATGCGTCTACGGCGTCGAGACGGCCCTGAAGGAAGTCTCGGGGGTTCATTCGGTGGATGTCGATCTCGATGAGCGTCGCGCCAACGTTTCAGTGGAAAGAGGAAAAGTGAACCCAGAGAAACTCATCAATGCGATCGAGAAAGCCGGTCGTTTCAAGGCTTCGATAGCCAAGGAGCAATAGTGCAAAGGAGTGATAGTGTAGTGACGAGAGAAAAGATCATCAGCTTTTTTGCTCTCTTCGGATCGACCGGCACGCTGCTGTGTTGCGCCCTCCCTGCGGCCCTGGCTGCAGTGGCCGGAGGAGCCGCGGTCGGCACCATGCTTTCAGCTCTTCCGTGGCTCATTCCACTCTCGCGACACAAGACGTGGATTTTTCTTGGTGCCGGGGTGTTGATCGTGTTTAATGCTATTCTTGTCTTCAGGCCAAAAGGAACGATTGCATGCTCGATCACCGGCGGAAAAGGGTGCGATGTGGCCGGATCATTCCAAAAATGGATGATGTGGATCTCGATGGCCGTCTACGCTCTTGGTGCCTTCATAGCGTATGGACTCGTTCCTATTCTCCGAATACTTGACTCTTAATCCAACAAAGAAAGGTTAGGCGATGAAAATGTTTCGTATAGTTCAGAAAATTTTGTTTGCATTATTACTCGTTCCCCTCCTCACGGTTACATCTCTCGCAGGAGAAAAAGTTGTCGTCAGGGTTGACGGCCTCTCGTGCGCCTATTGTGCCTACAGTCTGGAAAAAAATCTTCAGAAACTGGATGGTGTTGAGAAGGTCGAGATCAATCTAGAAGAGGGAATCGCGACGTTGCAGTTGAAGGAAGGTGCGGTCCTGAAAATCGAGGTGGTGGAAAAGACGGTGAAAGATTCCGGCTTTACACCCCGCTCCGTGAAGAAAGTGGAGGAGACGAAGCGGGATGACACGTAAAACGGTCGCCGCGAAACAGACTTCGTGGACACTCCTTGCAGCTGTCCTTGGTTTTCTTGCACGGCCATGCTGCTCGATCCCGTTCTTTTTATCGCTGCTCGGCCTCGGAAGTTCAAGTCTCGGCTTGCTCCTTCGGCCCTACCGCGAGCTGTTTCTGTTCACCGGCATGATCGGGTTTGCTGTCGCCGCCTATTACACCTTCCGGGTTCGTGGAGCGGCGTTTAACAAGGTTTTTTTTGTCGTGAGTTTCCTTGCCACAGTCATCTTCATCCTGCGACCGCATCTATGAAAGTCTCACGGTTTGTCTGTTCGATTCTTTTTTTCTGGCTTCCCCTGACGCGTCTGCTTGCGCAAGGTCCCCCGATCAACAGTGATACCCCCATCCTGCTCGGGCTGGAAGGGAAAGCGGTCGCACTGCGGACCATTATCGTGAACAAGTCACAGTTGTATCGAGACGGAAACAAAATCTCCGATCCGCTCGGCCAGTCCGTTCGTGCAACCGTGGTGCCAGTTGTGGTGCCCTACAATGTAACGAGTGATCTGCTCGTCGGTGTGATTGCGCCGCTGTTGAGCGTCAGAAGTAAATCGACGGCGGGCCGTGCCACGTCAACCGGGTTGAGCGATATTTCAATCTTTGCCAAGCACGTTCTGGTGCAGGTTGATGCATTGCAAGAGACGTTCCGTATTCTTGGCAAGGCAAGCCTCAAGCTGCCGACAGGAAAAAAGAACGCGGTTCCATCGCTTGGCACCGGAAGCTGGGATTTCTCCGTCGGCGGTGTGGCCGGCTGGATCGGGAAACGGTTCGGGATATATGGTGATGTTTCGTACGCATTGAACGGATCTTCGGAGGGATATTCGTACGGCAGCACGTTAAGCTACAATGCCGCAGTTGGCTTCCGGATAAGTCCGGCCGTGTACGAAACCTATCCTCTGACCCAATGGAATCTCTATCTCGAATTCCTGGGGAAGTACGCTGCAAAGGATGATGCAAACGGAGTTGCCAACGAAAACTCAGGCGGCAACACGCTGATCGTGGCTCCGGGCGTCCAATGGATCCCCTCGCGCGTGTTTCTTGCCGAAGGAGCCCTCCAGATTCCTGCATTACAATCCCTCAACGGCACACAACTGGGAACAGACATCGGATTCGTTGTCGGTATCCGGTTGCTGTTGTATTGACTTGTGCCGCGGTAACCGGTTTTTCATCTCAGTTTCCAGCACTCCCAGCCCCTGATACCTCCGTTTGTCGCCCCCCGGACATTGTCC